>DASZZH010000041.1 GCA_035543335.1 Burkholderiales bacterium | reverse complement strand
CGCCTTGATGCCGTCCTGCTGGGAAATGAGGTTCCTCACCCTGGCGCTGGTAATGAGTTCCTGGCCTTTCAGCACTCCTCCCAAAAGCAGGCCGATAATCACCAGCACGATGGCGATCTCAATCAGAGTAAAACCGCTTTG
The DNA here is from genome assembly GCA_035543335.1 of Burkholderiales bacterium. NCBI lineage: Bacteria > Pseudomonadati > Pseudomonadota > Betaproteobacteria > Burkholderiales > Burkholderiales bacterium. The sequence continues at coordinate 115,229 of DASZZH010000041.1, read as the reverse complement.
TTTTCTTATCATTGTCAAGCTCCTTGAGTGCAAGAAGGTTATATCCATATTGCAAATTGAGTTTACCGCTTTTTTGTGCCAAGTCGAAAGACACTCTATTGCATCATCGGCGGCTGCTCAAACATAAGGGGTTGCGGCAACCGGCATCGGCACCGGCACCGGCGGCCAAGAAAAGAGATTAACGCATCGGCTCAATCAGTTTCCGGTTGTTGTTTTTGGGGCTGTTGACTAGCTTGCTGACCGGCCACGCGCGCAACTTAGGCGCACGCCCCGAGCTGATAAGACTCATTAGTCCATCAACATTCTGGTAAGTGGGATCGAGCCATTCGCTGTAATCGTCTGGCTTGAGGATCGCCGGCATGCGGTTATGAACCTCGGCCATGAACTCGTTGGGTTCGGTGGTGAGGATGGTGCAGGTGTAAACCGGATCACCGCCGTCTTTTGGCTGCCAGGCGTCCCATAAACCGGCAAACGCGAACGTTTCGCCGCCGGCGAGGGCAATATAATGTGGCATCTTCCCGGTGGGCGTTTGCTTCCACTCATAGAAACCATCAGCCGCGATAAGGCAGCGCTTCGACTTGAAGCTTGAGCGGAACATAGGCAGTTGGTGTGCGGTCTCCGCCCGGGCGTTGATAGGCCGTGTCGTGAGCTTGGCAGGGTCCGCCCAGTGAGGCAGCAAACCCCAGGACATGACCATGAGCACTCGCGCGGAACTATCAATGCAGGTGCCCACGACTGCTGGCTGGCTGGGCGCAATGTTATAGCTTGGAGTGAATGATGGTAGTGGACGGGAGCGATCGGCGTCGACGCCGAAGGCCTTGGCCGCTTGGTCGATAGAGTGGTGGTAGTCGAAGCGGCCGCACATGGAATTCGCTACCCTCTAGGAAGACGACTGTCGCAACCGTAGCGTCCCAACCAAAAGCAGTGAGTGGACCACCCAATTGGCAAGTCCCAGATTGAACAGTTCGGGGTGCGCAAGACCGTGGGCTATATGATTCCGAAGGTTGATGCCGCGTGGATCGCTGTAAAGAGCGCGAAGATGGAATCGAAAGTCCTTTGGAACGCGCGTTTGGAAGACATCGTGGCCGAGAGCTTCTTCCAGTTGCTCAAGCGCGAGCGCATTCGCCGGCGAATCTATGCTGACCGCGAAGAAGCCAAGCGAGATATCTTTGATTACATCGAGATGTTCTACAACCCGAAGCGCCTTCACAGTTATGCAGACGGCCTTTCTCCGGTACAGTTCGAACAGCAGTATTTCAACCGGCTCAGAAGTGTCTATTGAAGCCAGGGCGATTCATAGTTCGCTAAGCATCATTGAGGGTTTAGCTCAACGTAAAAAAACCGACTCACCCTTGGATTTTCGATACAAAAGGTAACTATGCAAGAACCAACCTAAAAGAAATCCAATTATCAATGTGAAAAATATCAACAACGCACTCGACATTGAGACTTTCCAGAATAGAAAGCCAATCTCAACTACAGCGAAATTTTGAGCGATAAATACCACCGCCAGGCTTGTGAGAATAAGTATCAGTGTTAATTTTAAATTCATCTTTCAAGCCTCTCAAACGGACTGTTAAAAGCTTCTGAGGTTGCAGATGGTCTTGGGCAGCGTCACCTGCTAATACTTCACTTGAATTTGGAATGGGCGTCAGCTACGCCAGTCTTAAGGTCCTCCCAGATTTTGTCAGCAGTTTCTTTGACCTGCTCCCATGCTTCGCCACTGGCCTTCCCCAGCTCCTTCATTTTTTCAGACGCCGCACGCTGTTTGGCACGCAACTCATGAAGTTCCTCGGCACGCTTGACCTTCATGTCAGCTCCCGCGTTCTCCACTTTGGCTTCCAACAAATTAATTTGGGCGCTCCATTCTTTCAGTTGCGCCGCCATTTTTTGTTTATATGCGTCTTGAATTTCCATGGTCTACTCCGTAAGCGGTTGGCTACAACTCAATCTCCTCTGATCGACTTTAGCACCAGCCGGTCTTCAACCTCTTTTACGCCAGCCACCGCACCCGCCAGTGCTTTGGCCCTATCGCTACTCGGCAGCGAATCGACCGATCCGCTTAATGTCACCACACCTTTTACGGTATCAACACTGATTTGCAGCGTCTTGAGACCGGGCTCGGCAAAAATGGCTGCTTTGACCTTGGTCGTAATCGCAGCATCATCGATGGCCACACCGGCTTTCTCGCCTTGCTCGCCCAGTTTTTCACCGACTTTATCGGACGCTTCACCTATTTTCTTGCCGGCTTCATCAGCCATCTGGTCTATCTTTTTACCTACGGTCTCGGCAGGCCCCGGCTTGTCGCATGCGGTAAGCCCAACAACGAATAGCATCGAAATACCGATTAATTTGAAATTCTCTAAAACTTTCATTTTGGTTCCCTTTCCAAGCTCATTCATATCGCCGAAAAATAAATCCGCAATTGATTGACAGATCAAATGAAGAACGTCATACGACCCCCTGAAGCAGATGGCCGGAGGGTCGTCCGACGACGAGCCGATCCCTTCCTGCGCCATCCATCGATGCGCGAATTGTGTTCCCCCTGAAATCGGCGTTCTGTGCGTTGGCGTACATACGGCGCATGACTTTTAAATCTAGACTTGCATTCGCGTGGGGCTGCAGGCCGTCGATTTGGCGCAGAATGGATCGAGTGAGCTGCCGTGCCGCAGCGGGGTTTTTCTCGGCGACGTAATCAATAGTCGTGCTTTGAGCCACAGAACCCCCTTATTTACAACTTTGTACAATCTAAAAAGGATTGTACCAGTCCCCTGTCTGTCGTCAGCATGTTTTCTGGGTCACCCGAGTCGCTGCTTGGGGAAGTGACCCGAGTCGGCACCCGGCAATGCGGTTTGTTTTCTAGTGTTGCCTGGCTAGTTTGCGAATCAGCGCTCGCGCCCCGCCTCGTGCAGGGTTTTTTGCACGGGCGAGAGCAAATACTCCAGTATGGTGCGGTCGCCCAGATTGATTTCAGCGCTGACCTGCATGCCCGGACTGATTTTGTATTTGGCCCCGTCCCGTTCCAGATAAGGCGTTTTCAGCGATACCAGTGTGCGATAGCCGGAAGGGACTGGTCCTTGATCATCCATGCCCGTGTTTTTTCTATCGGATTGAGCACGGGGAGTTTCGCTCGCATCCGGGCTGACTTGCAATACTTCTCCTTCCACCATGCCGTATTTCTGGAAAGGATAGCTCGCGAACTTCAATTTCACCGGCTGCCTGGGTTTGACAAACCCGGCGTCGAGATTGGTGACCCACACTTCGGCCTGCATAAGGTCTTTAACCGGGACCAGGGTCATGAGCACGGTACCGGGCTGTACCACGGTGCCCAAGGTGTGAGTCGACAAATCCTTGATGATCCCATCCTGCGGCGCTTTGAGTTCCAATAAGCTGTATTTGTGCTCCTGCTTGGCCCAGTCTTGCTTCAACTTCTGGTATTGCCCATCGGCCTCCACCCGCTCGTTTTCCAACTGCTGGCGATAGTTCGAGGTGATCTGAGCGATGTGTTTTTCCGATTGTGTGATGGTTGCTTTAAGGCTTTGGATGGTATAAGCCTGGGCCCGCAAGTCCTGCTCGTGCGAGATGGAAACGCTCATGCCGATCATAAAGCTTTTTCCATTTTTTGTAGTGTTCAAGCGGGATTTCAACTTTGGTTTCCTTCTCTCCTTTTTCTATTTTGCAGTTTTTTGCCTCAAATTCGTCCAACTGGTCTTTCAACAATTTACCTGTGTTTTGGAGTAAGACCATTGCGGCCGGAAGCGTATCCACAAGACTATCTATGTGCCTGGTAAATAAGTGCACTTCGTTCTCAATAGATGCTTCGAGTTTTGATTTTTCGCTCATAAAAGACAATAAGATATCGGGGTCGTATTATTTCTCGGATTAGTAGGGTTAAGTCTTGTATCTTGACTCCCCCATCTCTGCTTTGATCACTTTGCTCGCAAGCAATGCCGCGCGCATGAACATCGTGAATGCGCTGCGGTCGGCGTAATCCTCATCGGCAATTCGACACCGACTTGTTTTTCCTTTTAGGCCAGCAACAGACAACGGTATGTTTCGCTTTGGTGTAATCTCTATGAAGAATTGACTCCGCCATTCCGGGTTGTTTGTAAAGAATCGTCTGGACTGGCGCGCTAGAGAATAGCGCACCCAATACACGTTACCAATAAATCCACCGACGAGACCCGCTACCTGCCCCGCAGCGAAGCGTGACTACATTTTCACTGTATTATCAACAACGCGCAACAGAACATCAATGAAACCACAGACACGCATTGCATCTTCCCTCGAAAAACTGTTGATAATATGGTGATGCGTTTTATTACGGAATGCCGGAACAATACCGCGGATGATTTGAGTAAATCCTCTCTGGTCATCGGGGTCATTGCTTGCCACGTGTAAAACAGTTTTCGATAAATCTTCGTTAAACGCAAAATTTACAAGTGATTCTCCGACCAGTTTTTTATTTGGCTGTGCTTTCTTCCTAATCCGATCTTCAAGTACAAGCGTTGCTTGATTGATCGGCCTATCAAATTTGGAAGGGGCGAGAAGAATATCGCCGCATCTATCTCTTAATTCATTATCTTGGATAAGATACTCAATCGCCAATTTTAATTGGGCTCGTTTGCTCCTTATCGGTGCGGTCTTTTTTGTTAGTTTGCTTACATTATTAGTTATTCGAACACCCGGGGCAAAAATGGTTGGTAATGCGTCCCTAATCTCAGCCTGTTTTGTAGCTTCTAGACTTCGTTGGTACGTTGAAGTACCTATCCCGTATTCTTTCGCAAGGATTATTAAAGCCGCTTCAGCAGAAACGCCGAGCTTTGCAGCCTTTCTGCTCACCATGCTGTTTACTGCGATAATGTTCTTCTTGCCAATTTTCTTGGCAACCTTTGACATGATCTTTTCATCGAGAATACGAGGACGGGCCATACTATTTTCTGCGTTTTGGGGTTAAAAGAGTTCTGACACTTTGGACTGGTGCACCGAGTATCTCCGCAATATCTTTTGCATCAAGCCCCATATCGGCAAGATAACGAGCTAGTTCGCCTACGCCCCGCTTTCGTTTTCCTGTTCCTGTTCCAATAAACTCCTTGTCGCTAAGTAGCTGACGCAAGGAAAGAGAGATAAGCACATTGAGTTTTTTTGAGATTTCGGAAAGTGATTTTTCGCTCATAACTCTACTTTTCTTTCTTTACTCCTTGCAACATCTTTACGACCGCCGCCTTAGCAACATGAATGTGCTTTCCAATCACCTCGCGCGAGACACCCTTTTTGGAGAGTTCCAGAACAAGTAGGTGTTGCAGAAGCCTGATCACGGTATCGAGCTTCTTTTCGATGGTTTGGTTATTGTCCTTAGTCATCAGGTATGTTTGCTAATCTTCTTAAAATGTCTAACGATGCGATTCACGCGGTGAATGTCCACACCGACGATTTCCCGTATTTGGTGTTGAGTCAGTCCGGCGAGGCCAAGTTTCACGATCAAGATATCGCGTAATAATTCCTCTACGGTCTGCTCTTTCTTCTGCTTTTCTTTTACCATACTATTCCGATTGCTTTCGGTTCTTTCGGATTCCCGAAAGCTCCTTGTTAATGTAAGTATTGGTTCGACCTACTATCCCGGCGATTTCGGCAGGTTTAATACCCAAATCGTCCAAAGTCTCTATTTGCTGCCGTAGGGTAAGTGATTGCTCGACTTTTCGCCGGAGAAGCAAGGCAACTATTACCCTCAAAAGCTTATTTGTTGATTCTAACGTGTTTTTGTCCATATTTTACGAGCCATATAGCATTATAGTTACACATCAATAATATTTAAAAGTAATTAAAAAGTCATATTATATATTATAATTATGATGTTATATATTACCATTTTTTATATCTTATTGATCAATATATACCAGTTCCTGCATCCTGTCAATTCACAAAAGCCCGCCGTCTGGCGGGCTTTTGTGAATGGTGCCCTAGCTCGCTATTTCAAATATCTTTTTCACCGAAGCCGTCCATAGTGATGTGATGCGCGCTTTCTGATCCAACTTTTCGGAGAGCTTTCGGGCAAACTGACCCACTGCTGGTTCGGCGGTTGCTTGCATTGCGGCACCCCCGCCTATACCATGACATGCCGCTTTCCCCAAACCGCTTGATCGTTCATTAAATTGCAAAACCGAAACTCCGCGTATCCCGCGCTCGCTCTCGTCGTGCTCGGCATCATCTGGGGCTACAACTGGGTGGTGATGAAAAAGGTGCTGGAATATTGCGGGCCGTTTGATTTTGCCGCGCTGCGCACTTTTTTCGGCGCGCTGTGCTTGTTTGCGGTGCTGGCGTGGATGAAAAAACCGCTGCGCCCTACCGCGCTCAAAACGACCCTGCTCCTGGGACTTTTGCAAACCAGCATTTTCACCGCGCTGGTGATGTGGGCGCTGGTTGCAGGCGGCGCAGGCAAGACCGCGGTGCTCACCTACGCCATGCCGTTCTGGCTTTTGGTTATCGCGTGGCCGTTTCTGGGCGAGCGCATTCACGGCGTACAGTGGCTCGCCGTAATACTCGCCTTCGCGGGATTGGGCTTGATTCTCGAGCCGTGGCGCGCGCACGGCAGCCTGGCGAGCAACCTGATTGCGACCAGCGCCGGTATCGTGTGGGCATTTGCTGCCGTTGTCGCCAAGAAACTGCGCGGCCGGGTTCAGGTGGATTTACTTTCGCTCACCGCCTGGCAAATGCTGCTCGGGGGCGCGGTATTGGTGGCGGTAACCTTATTTATACCGCAGCGGCCGCTCGCGTTCACACCTTATTTCTGGGGCGCGCTCGCGTACAACGCAATACTCGCCACCGGACTTGCGTGGCTGCTCTGGCTTTATGTGTTGAACCGCATGCAGGCCGGCGTCGCGGGTTTGGCCGTGCTCGCGGTGCCGGTCATTGGCGTGCTTTCGGCGTGGCTTGAAATCGGCGAACAGCCACAACCGCTCGAAATCACCGGCATGCTGTTGATCGGCGTTGCGCTCGCCTTGCTTGGATTCCTCGGCATGCGCGAGCGCCGGGTCGAACCCGAACTCGCTCAGGAGTGATTCCCTCACCCCTTCGACTAGCCTGTCCTGAGCCCGTTTGCCCTTCGACTAGCTCAGGGCGAACGGGTCAAAGGGCTCAGGGCGAACGGCTATACGGCGGACATATGAGACTGCCGAGGCATGCCCGTGGGTGCAGAGTATAATTAAGGTCATGTCAGTCGCTACTGCTCAATCCACTTCCGTGCGTGCTTCTTTAGCCGCTGAACTGCGGCGTTTTTTGCCCGCAGCAGCAGTGCTCGACGCCGCTGAGGACCTGAAGCCTTACGAGTGCGACGGGCTTACCGCCTACCGCCAGTTGCCGATGCTGGCGGTGCTGCCTGAAAACGAGGAACAGGTGCAGCGCGTTTTGCGCGTGTGCCACCAACATAAAGTTCCGGTGGTGGCACGCGGCGCGGGCACCGGGCTTTCAGGCGGCGCGCTGCCGCTCGGCGACGGCGTGCTGCTTCCGCTTACCAAATTCATGCGCATCCTGGAAATCGATCCGGCCGCGCGCACCATGCGCGTGCAGCCGGGGGTGCGCAATCTTGCCATTTCCGAAGCGGCCGCGCCCTATGGACTTTATTACGCGCCCGATCCTTCCAGCCAGATCGCGTGCAGCATCGGCGGCAACGTCGCCGAGAATTCCGGCGGCGTGCATTGCCTGAAATACGGTCTCACCGTGCACAATATTCTGAAACTGCGCGTACTCACCAGCGAAGGCGAGCTTTTGGAAATCGGCAGCGCTGCGCTGGACTCGCCGGGCTACGATTTGCTGGCGCTGATGACCGGCTCCGAAGGCATGCTTGGGGTGATTACCGAAATCACGGTGAAACTCCTGCCGCTGCCGGAGCGCGCGCAAGTGGTATTGGCGGCATTTGACGATATCGGCAAAGCGGGAGAGGCGGTCGCCAGCATCATCGCAGCGGGCATCATTCCCGCCGGGCTGGAAATGATGGACAAGCGCATGACCCAGGCGGTGGAGCCATATGCCAACGCCGGTTATCCTCTGGATGCGGAAGTTATTCTGCTGTGCGAATCGGATGGCTGCGCCGAAGAAGTAGAGGATGAAATCCTGCGCGTGCAAGAGGTCATGCAACAAAGCGGCGCAGCCGAAATCCGCGTCTCCCGGAACGACAGCGAGCGCAACAAATTCTGGGCCGGGCGCAAGGCGGCGTTCTCCGCGGTGGGACGCATTTCGCCGGATTACTACTGCATGGACGGCACCATTCCGCGGAAACAGCTTGCACGGGTGCTGCGCGCCATCGGCGACATGGAAAATAAATACGGCCTGCGCTGCGCCAACGTGTTTCATGCAGGCGACGGCAATTTGCACCCGCTCATCATGTTTGACGCCAACCAGCCGGATGAATTGCGCCGCACCGAAGAGTTCGGCGGGGAGATTCTTGAACTGTGCATTGAAGTCGGCGGCACCATCACCGGCGAGCACGGCGTCGGCGTTGAAAAAATCAAGCAGATGTGCATCCAATTCCAAGCCAACGAACTGGAAATTTTCCACGGGGTGAAGCGCGCGTTCGATGAGCCCGGCCTGCTCAACCCGGGCAAGGCGGTGCCCACGCTGCACCGCTGCGCCGAATTCGGCCGCATGCACGTGCACCGCGGGCAGGAAAAATTCCCCGAACTGCCGAGATTCTAGTTGAGGGTTGAGAGTTGAGGGTTCAGAGTTAAGATTCCAGTATCATACCGGCCTCTTGCGTCCGTCTTTTTACTCTTAACCCCGAACACTGAACACTTAACCTGCATATTTTTCATGCAACAAATCATCAACCAATTCACCGATACGATCCGCACAGCTATCGCAAGCAAGATGCCTCTACGCATCCGCGGCGGCGGCAGCAAGGATTTTTACGGCGGCAAGCCACAAGGCGAAATTCTCGACACCACCGCTTATCGCGGCATCGTTGACTACGAGCCGACGGAACTGGTCATCACTGCGCGCTGCGGCATGCCACTCGCGGAAATCGCAGCGGCACTGCAACAACACGGACAGATGCTGGCATTCGAGCCGCCGCATTTCGGAAATCATGCCACGCTCGGCGGCTGCATCGCCGCCGGGCTTTCCGGCCCGCGCCGCGCCGCAAGCGGCGCCGTGCGCGATTTCGTGCTCGGTGTAAGAATTCTGGATGGGCGCGGCCACGATTTGCGCTTCGGCGGGCAGGTGATGAAAAATGTCGCGGGTTACGATGTGTCGCGTCTCATGACCGGCTCGCTCGGCACATTGGGACTGATTCTTGAAGTTTCGCTGAAAGTACTGCCGCTGCCAAAAACCGAGGCGACGCTGCGCTTCGAGTTGGCGGAGGACCAGGCCATCCGGATGCTAAACCAATGGGCCGGCAAGCCGCTGCCGATTTCAGCCAGCGCCTACACCGGCGGCGAGCTGGGCTTACGCCTCTCGGGCGCGGCGACGGCGGTTGAATCGGCGTGCGGGAAACTTGGCGGCGAGCGCATTGAAACTGAGCAAGCCCGCCGGTTCTGGACCGGGATTCGCGAGCAAACCGATCCCTTCTTTGAAAGCGGCGCGCCGCTGTGGCGGCTTTCCATAAAATCCACCACGCCGCCGCTGAATCTGCCCGGCGAACAACTGATTGAATGGGGCGGGAGCTTGCGCTGGCTCAAAAGCGCCGCCGACGCGCAACCGATACGCGGCGCCGCGGCAAAAGCCGGCGGCCACGCCACGTTGTTCCGCGCCGCCGACAAAAGCGCGGGCGTGTTTCATCCGCTCCCGCCGGCGCTGCTCAAAGTGCACAAAAAACTCAAGCAAACTTTCGATCCGGCGGGCATTTTCAATCCCGGCCGGCTGTATCCGGAACTTTAGAACCTCTCTCAATGCAAACCAGTCTCGCAGAATTCATCAGAGACACGCCTCAAGGCAGGGAAGCGGATTCCATTCTGCGCGCCTGCGTGCATTGCGGTTTCTGCAACGCCACCTGCCCCACCTACCAATTGCTGGGCGATGAGCTCGACGGTCCGCGCGGGCGCATTTATCTCATCAAACAGATGCTCGAAGGCGCCGCGCCCACCGAAAAAACCCGGCTGCATCTCGACCGTTGTCTGACGTGCCGCGCCTGCGAGACTACCTGTCCCTCCGGCGTGCGCTACGGGCGGCTTGCCGACATCGGCCGCGACCTGGTGGAAAAGCGCGTGGCGCGCGGTTTCATCGACGGCGCGATACGCACACTGCTACGGACCGTGTTGCCGAATCCGGCCTTATTCAATCCGCTACTGAAACTGGGCCAACTCGCGCGCCCGCTGCTACCCGAAAAAATACGCCGCAAAATTCCCCGAGCCGCGCAACCGACAAGGTGGCCGGCCGCACAGCACGCGCGCAGAATGTTGCTGCTTGAAGGCTGCGTGCAACCCGCGCTGGCGCCCAATATCAACGCCGCAACCGCCCGGGTGCTCGACCGGCTCGGCATTTCGCTTGCGCGCGCGCCAGGATGCTGCGGCGCCATCACCTATCATCTCAATTATCAGAAACAAGGATTGGCAATCATGCGCCGCAATATTGACGCCTGGTGGCCGCAAATCGAGAAAGGCGCGGAAGCGCTGGTAATCAACGCCAGCGGCTGCGGCGCGACAGTGAAAGAATACGGGCATCTGCTAAAAGATGACGCCGCCTACGCGGCAAAAGCACAGTGCATTTCCGCCCTGGCAAAAGACGTGAGCGAAATCATCGTTGGCAACAAAGACAGAATCGCCGCGCAGACGAAAAAAAGCGGCGTTAACACCAGGCTCGCTTTCCATGCGCCCTGCACCTTGCAGCACGCGCTGGAAATCCACGGCGTGGTGGAACCGCTGCTCGCAGATCTGGGTTTTGAGCTGGCTGACGTGCCCGATGCGCATTTGTGCTGCGGCTCGGCGGGAACGTATTCGCTGTTGCAGCCTGAGTTGTCGCGGAAACTGCTTGCCAACAAAATCGCCGCGCTGGAATCGGGCAAACCGAAGGAAATTCTCACCGCAAATATCGGCTGCCTCGCGCATTTGCAAAGCGCGACCGACTTGCCGGTGAGACATTGGATTGAAGCGCTGGACGAATTGCTCGCGGTCCGTTCACCCTGAACGACCGGCGGTAATCGCGCGGCGCACGCCGGCGAGCGGCGCTTCATCATTGAAAGTCACGCTGCGGCCCTGCACTTCCACCCCGAGGCTGCGCCACAGCTCGGATAACGGCGTGTCCACCGGCGTTGAGCGCATGCGCTCATACAGCTCGGTGAGCACCGGCGCGCCGGTCGCCGCATCGCCGATTTTAAAAGCGCGGCGCAAGTCCCAGCTTGCCTCGATGCTGCCGCCGGCGGCGACTATCGCGCGCAACGCGTCCTGCAGGCCGTGGCGATTTTGCGTGCGCTTACGGATTTCGATGTCGGCAAGCAGGCAGAACAACGCGCCGCCCCAATAAGTGCGTCCCCAGGTCGGCGTGAAGTCCAGCCCGCGATCCCCCGTTTGCGGCAGGCCGTAAGGTAAACCGCGCACCAAATCGCCCCAGACTTTTTCCGCGCTCAATTGCCCCGCTTTGGCGCGGGCGATCGGTTCGACGTAAGTGGCTATGCCCTCCTCGATCCAGTGATGGGGATTATCCATCGAGGGAAAAGCCAGGTGCACCAGTTCATGCACCAACATCCAGTCTTTCTCCAGATCCGCTTCCGTTGCAGAACGGCCGAGAGAGATTCTCACCCGCGCGCGAGGATGGCCGAAGGATTTGCCTGATTGCACGCCGCTGCCAGCGACGGGAACAATGGTGATTTGCGCCTCGCGCACCGGAAAGCGCCCGTAGTAACCGGCGACGGCATGCGCCGATTTGGAAACCCAGTCGAACACCTTGGATTGCGGCAGATCCAGCTCACCCGGCGTGAAAATCACATTCAGCGTGCCGCCGGCGACCTCAAGCCTGGCGGTATCGGGAATATCCGCCGCCTGCAGCGGTCCAGAAGCAAGGCTGGACAGCAGGGCCATCAGCGCGGGAAAAGCAAATGTTTTTGTCATCCGGTGGCCTGGCTCAAGGATTTTGTATTCCTGGCAGCAGGTTCGACTGCGGCAGCGCCCATGAATTCACCGGCGCCCGGGCCGGCCTCCATGATTTTCATGCTGCCGCGCGCTGACTTAAAAGCGCCCAAGCCACATGCTCTCTGACCAGCGGCGAGGGGTGATCACGGCGGCGCTCGAGCGCGGCGATTGCCGCCGCTGAAGCCGGCGCGTTGCCGAGTCCTACGGCGAGATTTCTCAGCCAGCGCTCATAGCCGATGCGATGAATGGCGCTGCCCGCGAGTTTGGCGTGGAATTCCTCTTCGCTCCAGCCAAACAGCTCAACCAATTCGGCGTCATCCAAGCCGTGGCGCACCTTGAAATCCGGCTCGCCTGAAGGTTTGGCGTACTTGTTCCAGGGGCAGACCAATTGACAGTCGTCGCAGCCGTACACGCGATTCCCCATGAGCGGGCGCAATTCTTCGGGAATGCTGCCTTGGTGCTCGATGGTGAGATAGGAAATGCAGCGCCGCGCGTCGAGCTGATACGGCGCGGTAATCGCCTGCGTCGGGCAAATGTCCATGCATTTCTGGCAGGTACCGCAATGATCCGGTTGCGGCGCATCCGCCGGCAGCGGCAGATCGGTGTAAATCTCGCCGAGAAAAAACCACGAGCCGGTCTCGCGCGTGAGCAGCAGCGTATGTTTGCCGCGCCAGCCCAAACCCGCTTTGCGCGCGAGTTCCACCTCCATCACCGGCGCGCTGTCGGTAAACACGCGGCAGCGGTAATCGCCCGCGTGTTCGCGAATCTTGTCCACCAGCTGCTGCAAGCGCGAGCGTAGTACTTTATGGTAATCGCGCCCCACGGCGTAGCGGGAGATGTAGGCTTTGTTGCCCTGCTCAAGCACCTCCCAGCTGTCGCGCGCGTCTGGCGGCTGGTAATTCAAGCGCACGGAAATCACGCGCTGCGTGCCGGGCAAAAGCTCCGCCGGGCGGCTGCGTTTCACCCCGTGTTTTGCCATATAATCCATGTCGCCGTGGCTGCCCGCCGCCAGCCATTCCTGGAGCCGCCGTTCCGCTTCGCCGAGATCAACTCCGGCAATGCCGACTTCCTGGAAGCCGAGCGCTTTTCCCCATGACTTGATCGCCGCGGCGAGCTTGGCAAACTCATCCGTCGACCTATGACTGAAAGTGGAATCGTGCATAAGCCTCATCATAACCAGCCGGACACAAAAATCATACGCTACCTCGCCGACGAGCAGGCCACCCGCGCACTCGGCGTGCAACTTGCGCCGCTGATTACACCGGGATTGAAAGTTTATTTCTGCGGCGAGCTCGGCTCGGGCAAAACCACGCTGGTGCGGGGGCTGCTGGGAGGCCTGGGCTACCGCGGCAAGGTCAAAAGCCCGACGTATTTACTGGTTGAACTTTATGCTATTTCTAGGTTAAACTTATATCACTTTGATTTTTATCGGTTCGAACTTGCGGAAGAATGGCAGGATGCAGGATTCCGCGAACATTTCGACAGCCAGGCCGTCTGTCTTGTGGAATGGCCGGAAAAAGCTGCGGGCCTGCTTCCCGTCCCCGATATCAAAATCAGCTTACGAATAGAAAGCGCGGGCCGCGCTGTCACGATTGAAGGAGTCACCGAGACCGGCAGAGAATGTTTAAAGCTTCTACAAGGTGCATGACCCGATACGCCTCCCGCGAGGCCTTCTCCACGATTTTTACTCTGTTTTTTTCTCTGGCCTTCGTTTCCGGCGCGCACGCGGCAATCGAAATCGGCTCTGCGCGCATATGGCCGTCGCAGGACTACACGCGGCTCACCCTCGAATCGAAAGAGCCGATCGCGCATAAACTTTTCACCATCAAGAACCCCGAGCGGCTGGTGCTCGATCTAGAAAACGTCGAGTTCAATACCGCGCTGGAAAATATCTCCGCCAAGATTGCGCCTTCCGATCCTTACATCAAGCAGGTGCGCGTGGGGCGCTTCAAGCCGGGCGTGGTGCGTCTGGTCCTCGATCTGAAAACCGAGGTCAAGCCGCAGGTATTCATTCTGAAACCGGTCGCCGAATACGGCCACCGGCTGGTGCTCGACATTTATCCAGCGCAGCCGGTTGATCCGCTGCTGGCGCTGGCGCTGAAGCAGGAGAACAAGCTGGGGGCACTGAACGACAATGCGGCGTCCGCGCAAAATGCAGATGGGCCTTCCGCATCGTTCGAGCCCGCTGCTCAGGCCAAGAACGAAGAACCGAGGCCTGCTAAAGGCAAGCAGGAGAAAAAACCGCACCAGGAAGTGGCGCGGCTCATTACCATCGCGATTGACCCCGGGCACGGCGGCGAAGATCCGGGGGCCCGCGGCCGCGGCGGCACGCGCGAGAAAAACGTGACGCTGGCTATCGCGCGCAAAGTCAAGGCTAAAGTGGACGAGGAGCCGAATATGCGCGGAGTGCTGATCCGCGACAGCGATTACTTTATCGAGTTGCAAGAACGGGTGCGGAAGGCACAAAAAATAAAAGCCGACTTATTTATTTCGATCCACGCCGATGCCTACAACAAGCCGCATGCGCGCGGCTCATCGGTATTTGCGCTTTCCGAGCGCGGCGCAACCTCCGCCGCCGCACGCTGGCTCGCCAACAAAGAGAATGAGTCGGATTTGATCGGCGGGGTCAATCTCGATGTCCGCGATCCTTATCTTAAGCAGACTTTACTCGACCTGGCACAAACCGCCACCATTAACGACAGCGTGAAGCTCGGCAAGGCCGTGCTTTCCGAACTGGGCAGCGTCAACAACCTGCACCGGCACTCGGTGGAACAGGCCGGATTCGCCGTGCTGAAAGCGCCGGATATTCCCTCGATCCTGGTGGAAACCGCATTCATCAGCAACCCTGAAGAAGAGATTAGACTCAAAGAAGAAAGCTACCAGAACAAAATCGCCGACGCGATTGTCGGCGGCATCAAACGCTATTTCGCCAAAAACCCACCGCTTGCGAAATCCAAGGTCGCGCAGAATTAAAGCGGCCGGGGGCTAAATTTCAGCAGTACAGACGACTCTCTGACACCTGACGAGAGCCTATCCCCGCAGTTTTGTGAACTGCTTCATACCTTTCCCTTCAAGCTGAATCGCAGATAAACGTTGGTCGGCCTAGATAAACGTTTGTCTGCAATAAGTTATTGTATTTAAAAGAAAAACATTGAAGGCGACCCTCCCTGGCACAGCGGTTGCTGCGTATAAGGGCAAGAGCAATCAGTAAGTGATTTCGATGCGCTTAACGGAAAGGAGGTGTGCCATGTTGGCGAAATTGAATCCTGTGTATGCAAACATCGCGGTGGCGCTGATTATTTCGGTGCTGGCTTTCAGGCTCGGCGGCTTAGCCGGGCACACTGAATACCGGTTACCCGCAGCCACCCAGTCCGAATGCTCCCGCTGATTCAACCACGGGGCAATGAGTAGCTAGGTTTCCTCCTAAAGCAGGGCGGGTCGTGAAAAAGTTGTAAAGGGGACCTCCCGTCCTGCTCTTTTTTTACAGCGCCTTGACGATATCCTCGACTACTTTCTTCGCGTCGCCGAACACCATCATAGTTTTGTCCATGTAGAAAAGCTCGTTGTCGAGCCCGGCGTAACCCGCCGCCATCGAACGCTTGTTAACCAGAACCGTGCGCGCCTTGTATGCTTCGAGAATCGGCATGCCGAAAATCGGGCTGCCCGGAGTTTTCGCCGCCGGATTCACCACGTCGTTGGCACCGAGAATCAGCGCCACGTCGGTAGTGCTGAACTCGTTGTTGATGTCTTCCATTTCGAACACCTGATCATAAGGCACTTCCGCTTCCGCCAGGAGCACGTTCATGTGTCCCGGCATGCGCCCCGCCACCGGGTGAATCGCATAGCGCACTTTCACGCCTTTCTGCTGCAGCTTCTCGGCCATTTCCTTCACCGCATGCTGGGCGCGCGCCACCGCCAAGCCATACCCCGGCACGATGACGACCGATTCGGCGTTGGACATGAGGAATGCGGCGTCATCCGGGCTGCCTGATTTCACCGTCTTCTGCGCGCCTCCCGCGATGGCCGTGCCTTCCGCCGCGCCAAAGCCGCCCAGGATAACGCTGAAGAAGGAGCGGTTCATCGCCTTGCACATGATATAGGACAGAATCGCGCCGGATGAGCCCACCAGCGAGCCGGCGATAATCAACATCGAGTTGTTAAGGGAGAAACCAATACCCGCCGCCGCCCAGCCCGAATACGAGTTCAGCATAGAGATCACCACCGGCATGTCGGCACCGCCGATCGGGATGATGATAAGCACGCCGAGCACGAAAGCGATCGCGGTCATGATCACGAACGGCGTCCAGGTTTTCTCCTCTGCCATGAAAAATACGACACCGAAACCGATCATGACGATTGCAAGCAGCAGATTTAGCCAGTGCTGGCCCTTGAACACCACTGGTGCCGAGGAAAAGAGGCGAAAGTGCTTGCCCAGACCCGCCAGCTTGCCGAAGGCAATCACTGAGCCGGAGAACGTGATCGCGCCGACGAAGGTGCCGATGAAGAGCTCCAGCCGGTTGCCGCGCGGCAGCGGCACTTCGATGTTGAACGCCGCCGGATTATTGACTGCGGCAATCGCGATCAGCACCGCCGCCAGACCCACCAGCGAGTGCATCGCGGCGACCAGTTGGGGCATCTGCGTCATCTGCACTCGTCGCGCGACGACGGCACCCACTGTGCCGCCCACGGCAATCGCCAGCACGATCAGCGACACGCTCCTGGTAATGGCAAGCGTGATCAAAACCGCCAAAGCCATGCCGATGATGCCGAACAAGTTGCCGCGCCGCGCCGCAACCGGCGAGGACAAGCCTTTCAGCGCGAATATGAAAAATACCGAGGCGACAAGATACGAGAGGGCGACTTGATTCACGTTCATGACGGGTTTTCCCTTATTCGCCTTTGGTTCCCATCTTGTGCATTTTCTTTTTAAACATCTCCAGCATGCGTTGCGTCACCAGAAAGCCGCCGAAGACATTGACCGCCGCGAGTGACACCGCAATAAAACCGATGATGGAACCGAAGTCCATTTCGGTGGGGCCGGCGGCGAGGATCGCGCCGACGATAATCACGCCGGAAATCGCGTTGGTCACGCTCATCAGCGGCGTATGCAAGGCGGGGGTCACGTTCCACACCACGTGATAGCCGACGAACACCGCCAGCACGAACACCGTGAGATTAATAATGGTGTGGTCAATCATGGCTGCTCCTTGAGAGCGTTGAGAGTTAAGAGTTAAGAGTTGAGTGCAAAACCAGCTTCCTATCCCTTACCCTCAACTCTGAACACTCAACTATCAACTTTTCTTTAACACTTCGCCATTCATACACATCAGCGTGCCGGCGATGATTTCATCTTCGCGGTTGAGGTTGAGGTTTCCGCTCTTCTTGTCCACCAGCAGGTCGAAAAAGTTGAGCAAATTGCGCGCATAAAGTGCGCTCGAGTCCGCCGCCACCCGTGCCGGAAGGTTGGTATGGCCGACGAGGGTGACGCCATGCTTGTCCACGACCTGGTCCTTTTCGGTCAGCGGACAGTTACCGCCTTGTTCCGCCGCCATGTCGATAATCACCGAGCCCGGCTTCATCGTCTTGACCATGTCCTCGGTGACCAGCACCGGCGCCAGGCGGCCGGGAATTAACGCGGTGGTGATGACGATGTCCGCCTGCTTGATGCGCTCAGCAGTCAGAGCCGCCTGGCGTTTCTTGTAGTCCTCGCCCATTTCGCGCGCGTAGCCGCCCGCGCCCTTGGCGAGTTCTTTCTCCTCTTCGGTAAGCGGCACTTCGATAAACTTAGCGCCCAGCGACTCGACCTGCTCCTTGGTTTCGGGCCGCACGTCGGTGGCTTCGACCACCGCGCCCAGGCGCTTCGCCGTCGCAATGGCCTGCAGTCCCGCCACGCCCACTCCCATCACGATCACGCGCGCCGCTTTGACCGTGCCGGCGGCAGTCATCATCATGGGAAACATCTTCTGGTAATGGTTCGCGGCGACCAAGACCGCCTTGTAACCGCCGATGTTGGCCTGCGACGACAGCACATCCATGCTCTGAGCGCGGGTGATGCGCGGCAGCGCTTCCATGGCGAACGCAGTCACGCCCTGCTTCGCCAGCGCCTCGATGCCTTCCTTGTGGTGAGGATTCAAAAGCCCGATCAGGATCGTGCCTTTTTTAATTTGCGCAAGCTCACCGGCATCGGGGTTGCGTACCTTGAGGATGATTTCCGACAAGCTGTAGAGTTCTTGCGCGCCGGCAGCAATGGTCGCACCCGCCGCCTGGTATTCCGAGTCGGGCACGCTCGCCGCGACACCGGCGCCGGACTGCACCAGAATCTTGTGATGCCCCCCGGCCAGCATTTTCTTGACGGTCTCAGGCGTTCCGGCCACACGCTGCTCGCCGGCCCGCGTCTCCGCGGGAATGCCGATATGCATTAATCAACCTCCCCAATGTTCATTTTTCGCGAAGCGTGGATTATAAGCGAAAAAAGGTATACTGCGCTTGTTTACCCCCCTTCTCCGTTTCATGTCGGCCATCCGTGTTTTACCCGAGTTGCTGATTAACCAGATCGCCGCCGGCGAAGTGGTGGAACGCCCCGCTTCGGCGCTCAAAGAATTGCTGGAAAACAGCCTCGACGCCGGCGCCGGCGAAATCACGGTGCAGCTGGACCGTGGCGGAATCAAATCGCTTAAAGTGCTGGATAACGGCAGCGGCATCGCCAGGGAAGATTTGCCACTGGCTCTCGCCCGCCACGCCACCAGCAAAATCACCTCGCTCGAAGATCTGGAGCGCGTGGCGAGCCTGGGCTTCCGCGGCGAGGCGCTTGCCAGCATCGTCGCCGTCTCAAGATTGGAATTGATCAGCCGCACGGCAAAAGACAAACATGCCTGGAAAATCGAGTGCGCAGGCGGCGCCATCCAAAAACCCGCGCCTGCCGCGCTGAGTCAAGGCACCGGCGTCGAAGTCCAGGACCTTTATTTCAATACGCCGGCGCGGCGCAAATTCCTCAAAACCGACGCCACCGAATTCGCCCATTGCGAAGAAGTATTCAAGCGCATCGCGCTAAGCCGCTTTGAGACCGCTTTCAGTCTGCACCACAATGCCCGTGCGCAATGGCATCTCGCGGCGCAGGACGCGCCAGACCGCATCAAGGCCGTGCTGGGAGAAAACTTCGCCGATGCTTCGGTTTGGGTGGACGAGCAGTCGGGTTTATTGCGTCTTTGGGGATTAGCGGGGCTTCCCGCTTATTCCAGGGGCACGCGCGAGTCGCAGTATTTTTACGTCAACCGCCGCTTCGTGCGCGACAAGCTGATTGCGCACGCTGTCCGCGAAGCCTATCAGGATATTCTGCATCACGACCGGCATCCGGCGTTCGTGCTGTTCCTGGAAATCGATCCGGCTCTGGTCGACGTGAACGTGCACCCGACCAAGATCGAGGTGCGTTTTCGCGATTCGCGCGCGGTGCACCAGTTTGTGTATCACGTGCTCAACAAGGCGCTTTCGCCCTCGGTGATTCAGCATGATGCTTCGCGCGCGGCACCCGGCAACCCCTTCACCGCGCCAACCTACGCCACGCAATCCGCGATGCCGCTCGGCGCAGCGCAGCCGGCGGTATTTTATCAAACCCTGTTCGGCGCGCAACCCAAAACGCCAAGCGGCGCGCCTGGCGAACCGCAACAGGAAATCCCGCCGCTGGGCTTTGCTTTGGCGCAATTGCAGGGCATATACATTCTTGCGCAAAACGACAAAGGATTGGTGGTTGTGGACATGCACGCTGCTCATGAGCGCATCGTGTACGAAAAGCTGAAAAGCGCGCTGGATAATGGCGCAACCGCCATGCAACCGTTGCTGATACCAGTCACATTCAACTCCGACAAGCTGGATGTGGCTACCGCTGAAGAACACCAGGCCGCGTTGCGCGAGTTGGGATTTGAAATCGCGGCGCTGGGCCCGAATGCCTTGGCCGTGCGCGCTGTGCCTGCCGCGCTCAAGGACGCGGATGCGGCGGAACTGGCGCGGGCGGTGCTCAAAGATATCCGCGAATACGGCGCAAGCCGCGTGCTGACCGAGCGGCGCAATGAATTGCTGGCGACGATAGCCTGCCACGGCGCGGTGTGCGCCAACCGCATTTTGAGCCTCGCCGAAATGAATGCATTGCTGCGCGAGATGGAGGCCACCGAGCGCGCCAGCCAGTGCAATCACGGCCGGCCGACATGGTATCAATTCAGCATCGCGGATCTCGACAAGCTATTCATGCGCGGGCAATGAGTTCGGGGTTGAGAGTTGAGAGTTCAGAGTTCGGGGTTCAGGGTTCAGAGTTCAGGGTTGAGAGTTTCGATTTTAGTGTTAAGGAGATTGGCGGCATTAAGGACATGATGCAAAACACCCTCAACCCTAAACCCTCAACTCTCAACATGGAGAAATGGCCGCCGGCCATTTTGCTGATAGGTCCCACCGCCAGCGGCAAGACCACGGTGGCGCTGGAGCTGATGAAAAAATTTCCATGCGAAATCATCAGCGTGGATTCGGCGCAAATTTACCGCGGCATGGATATCGGCACGGCGAAACCCGATGCCGGAACTCTGGGCCGCGTTCCGCACCATCTCATCGACATTCTCGAACCCACCGAGCGCTATTCGGCGGCGCAATTCCGCGAAGATGCGCTCAAGCTGATGCGGGAAATCTGCGCGCGCGGCCGAATACCGCTTTTGGTGGGCGGCACCATGCTCTATTTCAAGGCGCTGCGCGAAGGCCTGAGCGAATTGCCGCCGGCTGACCCAGCAATGCGCGCGGTGATCGACGCCATGGCGGATGCAAGCGGCTGGCCGGCGCTGCACCAGAAGCTGTCGCGCCTCGATCCCATAACCGCGGCGCGGCTCGAGCCCACGGATGCGCAGCGCATCCAGCGCGCGCTGGAAATCTGCTATATCACCGGCAAGCCAATGTCGCGAGTGCTGGGACAAAGCGAAATCGCCGCACTGCCCTATCGCGTGACTGCAATCGGCTTTACACCGGGCGACCGCGCGGTCTTGCATCAGCGGATTGGCGAGCGCTTCGGACGCATGCTCGCCAACGGTTTAATCGGGGAAGTGGAATCGCTGCGCAGCCGCTATGATTTGAACCGCTGGCTGCCTTCGATGCGCTGTGTCGGCTACCGCCAGGTATGGCAATATCTGGATGGGGAATTCGACCAGCAGCAGATGCGGGAAAAAGGAGTGGCGGCCACCCGCCAGCTTGCCAAGCGCCAGCTTACCTGGCTGCGTTCCATGGCGGAAGTGAAAACCTTCGATTGTCTGACTGCAAACCTGCCGCAAAAGGTGGAAACTTACCTGGAAACAATACTGGAGCAGAAATAGACTTCCCGAATCTGATGTTTTACGACTCGAAGAACGGCACTAAACGCAGCGCGCCGACCTCTAATCCGCCCGATACTTGAACGACAGCGTCACCCGCGCGCGGTAGGCCATCACTTTGCCGTCCTCGACCTTCATGTCGAGCTTGGTGATTTCGGCCACGCGCAAGTCGTGCAAGGTGCGCGCCGCGGTCTGCACCGCGCGCTTCGCCGCGTCTTCCCAGGAAATCTTGCTGCTGCCGACAATTTCGACAATCTTGTAAATGCCATCACCTGCGCTTTTCTTCGCCATGGTGTCTCCCCTCATTATTAACTAGCGCCCATTTCCATCATAGACCACAAGGAACCTCTGAGCATGTGCGCCCTAATCAGAGGTTCCCTGGTTTTCACCCCCTGCCGGTGACGCGCGCGCGGGCGTTGCCTTGAGCAAAAGTCATTTTCACTTCGTCGTCAAGCCGGACTTGCGCGCTGTCACGCACGATTTCGTCTTGCGCCGTCTGCACCATGCTGTAGCCGCGCTCCAGCACCGATTGCGGGTTGAGCTGAGCCAGCTGCGCCTTGAAGCTTTGTAGTCGCGCCAGGGCCGCTTCCAGATTGCGCGCGCCGGCGAGCTTGAGGCGCTGCGCCAGGTCACGCTGCTTTTGGACGAATAGCGAAGTATCGGGGACTTGCAGCTTTTGCATGAGCTCGCGCAGGCGCCAGCGGCGGTTGTCCGCCTGCCGCCACCAGGCACTTTTCAAGCGCAGCAATAATTGCCCCAGATGGATTTGCTGGTTTTGCAGGCGTGCGGCGGGGTGCTGCAGCCGGTGCGAAAGATAATCAAGCTGCTGCATGCGCGCTTCCAGGAGGCGTTTCATCAAGCGCTGCAGGCGCTTGTGGAACAGCCCCAGGGCCGCCACAAGCTCGACGCGGTTGGGACTTACCAGTTCCGCCGCGGCGGTAGGCGTGGGCGCGCGCCGGTCGGCGACAAAATCGGCAATGGTGAAATCGGTCTCATGCCCCACCCCGCTGACAATAGGAATAGGGCAGGCGGCGATGGCGCGCGCCACGATTTCTTCATTAAAGGCCCACAAGTCCTCGATGCTGCCCCCGCCGCGGCAAACAATCAGCACATCGCATTCGGCGCGACGTCCCGCCAAACGCAGCGCTTCCACGATTTTTTGCCCTGCCCCCTCGCCCTGCACCGGTACGGGATAAATAATGACGGGAATGCCCGGCATGCGCCGGCGCAGCGTCGTCAGCACGTCGCGCAACCCCGCCGCTTGCGGCGAGGTAATGACGCCGATGGCGCGCGGGAACGGCGGCAAAGGTTTTTTACGCGAGGACTCAAACAGTCCTTCCGTTTCGAGCTTCGCTTTCAGCTTCTCGAACGCTTCATACAGCGCGCCCAGACCCGAGCGGCGCATGGTTTCGACGTTGAGCTGAAATTCGCCGCGCGCCTCATACAGCGTCACCAGCGCGTGCACTTCCACCTGCATGCCGTTTTCCGGCTTCCAGTCGAGGTGCTGGGTTTTTTGCTTGAACATCACGCAGCGCACCTGCGCTTCCTTGTCTTTGAGTGAGAAATAACAATGGCCGGACGCGGCGCGGGTGAAGTTGGAAATTTCGCCGGCAACCCAAAGCAATGGAAAACCCTGCTCGAGCAGGTCGCGCGCGCGGCGGTTAAGCTCGGCCACCGAAATGACGGCGGGACGCGGCGCAATTTCCATTTGTGGAGACATGCGGGAATTGTACTTGATGGCTCAAAACAATTTCGGATCGCGTGGAATCCCGCACCGTTATTAGGGGGTCCAAAAAACTCACCGACTGGCACGGGATTCGAGACGACACCGCCTGAAATCCCGCGCCAGACAAGGCTTTTCGCGGGCGGGTTCATCCACAAACAGGAAAAACGCGCGATTTTTCTCGGGCTCACGCCGTTACTCCCCGGCAAGGTTTATATAATATCTTGATTATTATTAGTATTTCATTAGTCTAAAATTTAATCGGCAAGCAAAAATCCTTTGCGCAAAGGCCATTTAGCTTGGCTTTTTATAAGCTATGCACAACGTTATCCACAGAGAATGTGGAAAAATAAAAAGCGCTTTCTCGCGTCGTCGCTTTAATTGCCGAAAAAAAGTCCTTTTGGCGCGAGCCCTTGCTGAAAAATCGCATGCAAGCTAAAGTTACAACTTTTGTTGAGGGGGTAATTTCCTAAGTGCTCCACATTATCGACGCAGCCGGCTGGCCGATTTGGCTCATCATCATCGCTTCCATCATCGCCCTCGGAATCATTGTCGAACGCGCCTGGTCATTGCGGCGCGACCTCGTCGCCCCCCGCGCGCTCCTGCCGAATGTCGTAAACGATTACCAGCAAAACGGCGTCAACGACGACCTGCTGAAACGCCTTGAACAGGGCCCGCTCCTGGGCCAGATCTTCGCCGCAGGTTTGAAAAACATCAGAAGCCCGCGCGAAGTGGTGAAGGAATCCCTGGACGAAGCCGGCCACGCCGCGGCGCATGAGCTCGAGCGCTTCCTCACCAGCCTCGGCACCATCGCCACCATCAGCCCGCTCCTGGGCCTGTTCGGCACGGTGATCGGCATGATCGAAATCTTCGGCTCGCAGGCCCCCACCGGCAGCAACCCGGTGCAACTCGCCCACGGCATTTCGATTGCCCTCTATAACACGGCATTCGGCATTATGGTGGCGATTCCCAGCATGATTTTCTACCGCTATTACCGCTCCAAGGTGGAAACACTGATGGTGGAAATGGAAATGCAGGCCTTGAAACTGATCGAGATCGTCCACGGCGAGCGGCTAGGCTGATCTCATGAATTTCCTCCGCGGCTATCTGAAAGAGGAGCTGGAAATCAATCTGGTGCCGCTGATTGACGTGCTGCTGGTGATTCTGATTTTCCTGATGGTCAGCACCACCTATTCCAAGTTCACCGAATTGCAAATCAACCTGCCGCAGGCGGATGCCGAAAAGCAGCAGGAGCACCCGAACCAAATCAACATCGGAGTGGACGCCAGCGGCCGTTACATGATTGAAAAGACGCCGCTCAACACCACCAGTCCCGAAGTATTGAGCGAGGCCATGCGCAAGGCCGCGGGCAACCTCAACGACCCGGTGATTGTCATCAACGCCGATGCCAGCGCCACTCACAAAGCGGTCATCTTGATAATGGAAGCGGCGCGCCTGGCTGGCTACAGCCATATCACGTTCACCGCCGAGCGCAGATCGAAATAGGAGACTGAGGGCCCGAGTCTGGCAAAAGCAGCTCTCGAATTCCCAACCCCAAGCCTCCAATCCCCAGTCCCTCGCACATGCGCCGGATAGAACAATACTGGTACCGATTGACTTTCCTGAACTTGCTGCTGCTGCCATTCGCCTTGCTGTTTGCGATTGGCGTAAGCCTGCGCCGCTTTCTTTACTTGATTCACGCCCTGCCCAGCAGCAGGCTTCCAGTCCCCGTGGTGATTATCGGCAACATCACCATGGGCGGCACCGGCAAAACCCCTCTGGTCATCTGGCTCGCAAATTTTCTGCAGGAACAGGGCTGGCGGCCTGGAATCATCAGCCGCGGCTACGGCGGCGCGGCGAAAATCCCGCAGACGGTCAAGCCCGAAAGCGATCCTGTTTCAGTCGGCGATGAGCCGGTGTTGCTCGCGCGACGCTGCCGCTGCCCGGTGTGGATAGGCCGCAACCGCGCTGCCGCGGGCAAAGCCTTACTGGCGGCGCATCCCGAGTGCAATGTGCTGGTTAGCGACGACGGCCTGCAGCACTACCGGCTGCGCCGCGACGTAGAAATCGCAGTAGTGGACGGCGAGCGCAAATTCGGCAATGGTTTGCCGTTGCCCGCGGGGCCGCTGCGCGAGCTGGCCGGCAGGCTGAACTCCGTTGATGCGGTTGTGGTTCATGACGGTGAACAAGAAGCGGGCGCTGAAGCAATACAAAGCTCGTTCACCATGCGCTTTGCGGGGGAAACTTTCTACAATTTGCTGAACCCCGATTTCAAGGCGACCGCTGCCGATTTGCGCGGGAAAAAAACCTACGCGGTAGCGGGGGTCGGCAATCCGCAACGGTTTTTCCGCCAACTGCAAAAACTTGGCCTGACTGTTGCCGCGCGCCCATTTCCCGACCATCATCTTTACCGACCTGAAGATTTGTATGCGCCTGATGCAGAAGCCATCATCATGACCGAGAAAGATGCGGTAAAATGTGGCACATTCGCAGATGAAAAATACTGGGTGCTCGCGGTGGATGTGCAAGTGCCTCGTGAGCTTGGCCTGCGGATTTTGAAAAAACTAAGGATGCGTCATGGACCCCAAACTGCTTGATATCCTGGTCTGCCCCTTGTGCAAAGGGCCGCTCCTCTACAAAAAAGCCGAGCAGGAGTTGATTTGCAAGCCGGATCGACTGGCTTATCCCATCAAGGACGATATTCCGGTGATGCTGGAAGAAGAAGCGCGCAAGCTCCCGCCGGAAGAGGAAGTGTAAAGGCAGTAAACTGTGAACAGTAATCAGTAAACGTTATCCCCGAGCCACTGTTCACCGTTCACTCGTTCACCCGTTCACATGCCGTCATTCGTCGTCATCATCCCCGCGCGCCTGAATTCCATCCGCCTCCCCGGCAAGCCGCTTCTGGATATAGCCGGCAAGCCCATGATTGTGCATGTCGCTGAAAAAGCGGCGGCCAGCGGGGCTGCAAGCGTGTGGATAGCCACGGACCATCAACAAGTGGCGGAAGCGGTGCAGCATAGTGGTTTCAATGCCTGCCTGACCCGCGCCGACCACGCTTCCGGCACCGAACGCATTGCCGAAGTCGCCCGCCAAAAAGCTTTCGCCGACGATGCGATCATCGTCAATGTGCAGGGCGATGAGCCGCTGATTGCCCCCCAGCTGATTCGCGAAGTGGCGCGCGAGCTGCACGACCATCCCGAAGCCCAGGTCGCAACCGCTTGCACCCCGCTTCACAATCGCGGAGAAATGTTCAATCCCAACGTGGTCAAGGTCGCGCTGGATAACCGGGGCTATGCGCTTTATTTCTCGCGCGCGCCCATTCCTTATGCGCGCGACGAATTCGCCAAAAACGAATGGCCGCAAAGTTTGCCGGCGTACCGTCATGTCGGCATCTATGCGTACCGCGCCGGCTTTCTCAAAACCTACGTCGCACTCGAGCCTTCGCCGCTGGAGCAATTCGAGGCGCTGGAGCAATTGCGCGTGCTGTGGCATGGCTATCGTATCGTGGCAAGCGTCACCGCGCACGCCACGGAGGCCGGCGTGGACACACCCCAAGACCTGGAGCGGGTACGCGCGCTGCTGGCGCGCAAATGACGCCCCCGTCCGCGCCGATTCCAGTAAAATCGGAAAAAATCAACCGAGGGGCCTGGAAATCATGAGACTCATTTTGTTGGGTGCGCCCGGCGCGGGCAAAGGCACCCAGGCCACCTATATCGCGCAGAAATACGGCATCCCCCAGATTTCCACCGGCGACATGCTGCGCGCCGCGGTCAAGGCCGGAACCAAGCTGGGCCTGGAAGCGAAAAAATATATGGATTCAGGGGGGCTGGTGCCGGACGAGGTCATCATCGGCCTGGTGAAAGACCGCATCAAGCAGCCCGATTGCGCCAAGGGCTTCCTGTTCGACGGCTTCCCCCGCACCATTCCTCAGGCCGAAGCGATGAAGCAGGCCGGAGTCGAGCTGGATTACGTGGTGGAAATCGACGTGCCCGACGAGGAAATCGTCCGCCGCTTGAGCGGGCGCCGCGTGCACATTGCTTCGAGACGCGTTTACCATGTCTTATTTAATCCGCCCAAAGCCGCGGGCAAGGACGACGCCACCGGCGAAGAGCTGGTGCAGCGCCGGGATGACAAGGAAAAAACCGTGGAAAAACGCCTCGCCGTCTATCATTCGCAAACCGAACAGTTGATTGGCTACTATTCCAAATGGGCGGCGCAGGGCGACAAGCGTGCGCCCAAGTACATGAAAGTCAACGGCATGGGCAAGGTGGAAGCCGTCCGCGACAAGATTTTCGCAGCATTGAAATAAAATTTTGCCGCGGAGAACGCGAAGGACGCTGAGGAAAACCTACTAAGCAAAAATTTAGTTTCCGTGGGACATATTTGTGTAATGAGCGTGCTTAACAATTTGTGTAAGATTTTGAATTCCTCTGCGACCTCTGCGGTTAAAGGCATTTACGAATGAAACCGAAAAACGCTTTTTACGCCCAATCCGGCGGGGTCACCGCCGTCATTAACGCTTCCGCCTGCGGCCTGATTGAAACTGCGCGCAAATACCGCACCAAAATCGGCAAGGTCTACGCCGGCAGGAACGGCATCATCGGCGCACTCACCGAGGACCTGATCGACACCAGCAAGGAGTCTACCGCGGCGATCCGCGCATTGCGGCACACGCCTTCAGGCGCATTCGGCTCCTGCCGTTACAAACTCAAGAGCCTGGAGCAGAACCGCGTGCAATACGAGCGCTTGATAGAAGTGTTCAAGGCGCACAACATCGGTTATTTCTTCTACAACGGCGGCGGCGATTCGGCGGACACCTGCCTCAAAGTCTCGCAGCTTTCGGAAAAACTGGGCTATCCCATTGTCGCGGTACACGTGCCGAAAACCGTGGACAACGATTTGCCGATTACCGACTGCTGCCCGGGATTCGGGTCGGTCGCGAAATACGTGGCCACCAGCATCCGCGAAGCGGGTTTCGACGTCGCCTCGATGGCCAAGACCTCGACCAAGGCGTTCGTGCTGGAAGTGATGGGCAGGCACGCCGGCTGGATTACCGCAGCATGCGGGCTGGCGGCGGAAAAGGAAGGCGATGCGCCGCAGATTCTGCTTTTTCCAGAAATCACTTTCAATGAAGAAAAATTCCTCGCCAGGGTGAAACAATCGGTGGAGCAAAACGGCTACTGCGCCATTGGCGTTTCTGAGGGGCTTAAAAACGCCGAAGGCAAGTTTCTTTCAGAATCGGGACTGCGCGACGCTTTCGGCCACGCGCAACTGGGCGGAGTAGCGCCGGTCATCGCCAATCTGGTCAAGGAAAAACTGGGTTACAAATACCACTGGGCGGTGGCGGATTATCTGCAGCGCGCGGCGCGCCATATCGCTTCCAAAACCGACGTCGAGCAGGCTTATGCGGTAGGCAAGGCGGCAGTGGAGCTCGCGCTCAAAGGCCACAACTCGGTGATGCCCACCATCGTGCGCAAGTCCGGCAAGCCCTACCAATGGACGATTGGCATCGCCAGGCTCGAAGACGTGGCGAACCGGGAAAAAATGATGCCGCGCGACTTCATTACCGAAGACGGCTTCCACATCACCAAAAAATGCCGCGCTTATCTCGAGCCGCTGATCAAGGGCGAAGATTACCCGCCCTACAAAAACGGGCTGCCGGATTACGTGAAACTCAAGAACGCGGCGGTACCGAAAAAACTGCCCGGCGAATTCAAGATTTAGCCTGCTTAGCGGCAGGCGGCGGGGCTTGGCTTTATGGCATACTAGCAAGCTTTTTCGTCAGTTTTTTACTTCAGGGGGAAATCATGACAGGTTGGCTCACCGCTGTGCTGATTTGTGCATTTCTGGCCATTGTTTACGGTGCATATTCCATCAAGTGGATACTGGCGCAGCCGGATGGCAACGACCGCATGCGCGAGATCGCAGGAGCGATCCGGGAAGGTGCGTCCGCCTACCTTAATCGTCAGTACAAGACCATCGGCATGGTCGGCGTCATTCTGTTCTTCGTCATCGGCTTTGTATTGTCGTGGAAAACCGCGTGGGGCTTTTTGATTGGCGCGGTACTCTCCGGCGCGACGGGCTACATCGGCATGAACGTGTCGGTGCGCTGCAACGTGCGCACCGCTGAAGCGGCACGAACCGGCCTCAACGAGGCGCTGACCGTAGCCTTCCGCGGCGGCGCGATTACCGGCCTGTTGGTGGTGGGCCTGGGGCTTCTCGGCGTCGCGGGTTACTACGCGGTTCTCGCCGGCAGCGCCGAGCATGGCACGGAATTGAGCAAAGTCATCTCCCCGCTGGTGGGCCTGGGCTTCGGCGGTTCGCTGATTTCGATTTTCGCGCGTCTTGGCGGCGGTATTTTCACCAAGGGCGCTGACGTCGGTGCTGACCTCGTCGGCAAGGTCGAAGCCGGCATTCCCGAAGACGACCCGCGCAACCCGGCGGTGATTGCCGACAACGTCGGCGACAACGTCGGTGACTGCGCCGGAATGGCGGCCGACCTGTTTGAAACCTATGCCGTGACCATCATCGCCACCATGTTGCTTGGCGCCCTGCTCTTGAGCAAACCCGAAGTCGCGGTTAAAGCGGTCGTTTATCCGCTGGCGCTCGGCGGCTTTTCCATCATCGCTTCCATCATCGGCTGCTTCTTTGTGAAAATCATACCCGGCAAGAAAATCATGAGCGCGCTTTACCGCGGATTGATCGTCGCCGGCGTGATTGCGGTCATCGGCTTTGCCGGGATTACCTGGACGATGATGGGCGACATCGGCGCGCAGTATTCATACCTGAGTCCGATGAGGCTCTTCGGTGCAGCGATTGTGGGTCTGGTTCTCACCGGCTTGATGGTGATGATTACCGAATACTACACCGCGACCGAATTCAAACCGGTGCGGCATGTGGCGCAGGCCTCGACCACCGGCCACGCCACCAACATTATCGCCGGCCTCGGCGTTTCCATGAAAGCGACCGCGCTGCCGGTGCTGGCGGTGTGTCTTTCCATCTGGGCATCCTACGCGATGGCAGGACTTTACGGCATCGCCATTGCCGCGACCTCGATGCTCTCGATGACCGGCATCATTGTGGCGCTCGACGCCTACGGCCCGATTACCGACAACGCCGGCGGCATCGCGCAAATGGCAAAACTGCCCAAGGAAGTGCGTGACATCACCGACCCGCTCGACGCGGTGGGCAACACCACCAAGGCGGTGACCAAGGGTTACGCGATTGGCTCGGCGGGCCTGGCGGCTCTGGTGCTGTTCGCCGACTACACTCATGCGTTGGAAGCCACGCACAAGGCGGTGTCGTTCGATCTTTCCGATCCGGCGGTCATCATCGGCCTCTTCATCGGGGGACTCGTGCCCTACCTCTTCGCCGCAATGGCGATGGAAGCGGTCGGACGCGCCGCCGGCGCGGTGGTGGTCGAAGTGCGCCGCCAGTTCAAGGAAATCAAGGGCATCATGGAAGGCACGGCGAAACCGGATTATTCCCGCGCAGTGGACATGCTGACCCGTGCGGCGATTAAAGAGATGATGATTCCTTCTCTGCTGCCGGTGCTGACGCCGATTGTGGTGGCGCTCGTCATCAACTGGATTATGGGGCCGGGCGCCGGCGTAAAAGCGCTGGGCGGGTTGCTAGTCGGCACCATCGTGACTGGTTTGTTCGTGGCGATTTCCATGACCACCGGCGGCGGCGCGTGGGACAATGCCAAGAAATATATCGAGGACGGCCATCACGGCGGCAAGGGTTCAGATGCACACAAGGCGGCGGTCACCGGCGACACGGTGGGCGATCCTTACAAGGACACCGCCGGTCCTGCGATAAACCCGCTCATTAAAATCATCAATATTGTTGCGCTGCTAATCGTTCCTTTGCTGTAACAAATTGCGCCTAAGCCGCCCCAGCTTTGTTAAAAATTGCTCGCAAATGCTCATTTACTAATCGTGTAAACTCCGCTTTGCTTGCAATTTTTGCCTCGCTGGAACGACTTATTCATCAATTTGCAATTAACTTGACTCGTCTTTCCCCCTCTCCCGCTGGGAGAGGGTCGGGGTGAGGGCGCGCGGGAACCATCTCGCGTAAAATCAGGAGGGTGATCATGAACAAATCCATATTTCTTGTTTTCCTCATGTCGCTTTTGGCCGGCTGCACTACGTTCGCACCTCAGCTGGTGACGGTTAATCCCAATGTCAGCGTAACCGAATCCGCCGCAGGCCTGGGCAAAGTCGTCGCGCTGAAAGTGATTGACGCGCGCGCCGACAAAGCCCTGGGCTACCGCACCACCCGCTCGGACAAGGATTCGGCCATCATCACCAATCAGGATGTTGCCAAGGTCGTGCAGCTGAAAATTTACGACAGCCTGAAAAAGAATGGATTCGACGTGGATACTTTGGATAACGGCCCGCGCGCGCTGAAAGTCGAAATCCGCAATCTCGAATACTCCGTCCCGACCGGTTCCTGGACCGGCGGCATCCGCATCCTCGCCACTCTCAATGTCGTGGTTAAAAACGGCGACACGACTTACGAGAACCTGTATCAGATAACGAACAATGAAAGAGTGGTTATCAAACCGGACCGGGAAAAAAACGAAGCGCTGATTAACAAAACCCTCTCCGACGTGCTGCAAAGATTGCTGCAAGACCAGAAACTAATTGCGTTGCTGGCGAGGTAACGATTTTAGACCCGATTTCTCAGTAGTAGATCAGTTTGATCAAAAGAGGCCGCCGGTAACGCAGCACGTCAGGCGGCACCGTCCAGCAGGCGCTTGCCACCGGCTAGCGGACCCGTGCATCATTGCGCAAACCGTTCGAAAGAAGGGGTCGTGGTGACTTCACGGCGGGCAGAAGTGCATCGCAAAGCGGCTATCCGCGCCGGGCTCAACTACGTCACGGACGGCACCGCCGGCATCCGTCGGCAACGCGCCGGGAAGGGTTGGGTTTTCTACGCCCCGAACGGCGCGCGGATTACGGACCTAGTCGAACAGAAACGAACCAACGCGCTGGCTATCCCACCGTCCTGGACCGACGTATG
Source organism: Burkholderiales bacterium (assembly GCA_035543335.1). NCBI lineage: Bacteria > Pseudomonadati > Pseudomonadota > Betaproteobacteria > Burkholderiales > Burkholderiales bacterium. Next base: position 83,085 of record DASZZH010000041.1, on the reverse strand, counting down.
GATTTGTCAGGATCCCAAGGGGCACATCCAGGCGGCCGCGCGCGACGCGCGAGGGAAAAAACAATACCGCTACCATCCTTCGTATCGCGAAGCGCGTGACCGTTCCAAGTTCCGCCGCATGCTCGAGTTCAGCGAAATCCTCCCGGAAATCCGCGAGCGGGTGGAGCGCGATCTCTGCGCCGGCGACCTGACGCGCCGCCAGATTCTGGCCACCGTGGTGATGCTACTTGACAAGACACTGATCCGCGTGGGCAACGACGAGTACGCCCGCGAAAACCGTTCCTTCGGGCTCACCACGCTGCGCGAGCGGCATGTCGAGATCAAAGGAGCAAAGCTGCGGTTCAGCTTCCGCGGCAAGAGCGGGGTCAACCACACGGTGGCCATCACCGACCGCCGGCTCGCCCGCATCATCCAGCAGTGTCAGGATCTGCCGGGGCAGGAACTGTTCAAATACCTCGACGCAGCCGGCAAGCGCCAGATCATCTCCTCGGACGACGTGAATGCGTATCTGCGCGAAACCACCGGCCGCGACATCACGGCCAAGGACTTCCGCACCTGGGCGGGCACAATGCTGGCCGCCCGGGAGCTATGCACGATGGGGCCTGCAAAGAGCCATCGCGAAGCAGAGCGGAACATGATCCAGGCAGTCGACGCGGTGGCCAAGCGGCTCGGCAACACGCGTGCCGTGTGCCGGAAGTACTATGTGCACCCGGGGCTGGTGCTGGCCTATCTCCAGGGCCTCACCGCCCCACTCTCTTCCACTCCGCTGCCGCACCGCTCCCGCCGCGAGCAGCCCACCGCCGCGCTGCGGCGTGACGAGGTCGCGGTGCTGCAATTCCTCCAAAAGTCACAAGGGGTCAGAGACTAATTCCGATAATTTGCTGAGAAGCACATCGCTTTGCTGGCGAAATAATCTTATGTGATTGACTTGTACGCGCCGATCCCGTTGTGGGATGACAAATCAGGCGTAGAATGGCCCCAATATAATTCCGCTTTTAGGTGATCTATTTCCAGGGAGGCGTTGAAATTCATTCGTATGTAGGCAGGGGGTATCAATATGCAGAGAAATACACTCGGTAGTTCAGTATATGTATTCGCAGCTTTAGCGTTGCTTGTTTCTGGCTGCGCAGGCACCGTTAAGAATATGCGAGAAGTTCCTGCAGAGAGCGTGACGATTGCTCCTGAGGCAGGCAAGGCGATGGTCGTGTTTATGCGGCCATCCGGTTTGGGATTTGCGATTCAATCCAGCGTGTTTGAGATAAAGAACAATAATCCCGCGCTTGTTGGTATTGTTGCAGCCAAAACAAAGGTGGCATACCAATTGGATCCTGGGGAGCACCTATTTATGGTAGTTGGAGAAAGTGCAGATTTCATGAGCGCAAATGTCCTGCCCAATAAAACTTATCATGCGCTTGTTACACCGAGAATAGGCGTATGGAAGGCGCGTTTTTCACTTAAGCCGGTACACAAACAAGAACTGAATACAAGTGAATTTAAAGGATGGCTTGATGAGTGTAAATGGGCAGAAAAAACGACGGCATCAGACAGCTGGGCGCTCGGCAATATGGATAGTATTCAAGCTAAACAAACTGAGTATTATTCAAAGTGGACAGCAAAGCCGGAAATTGAAAGACCAATTCTCTTCAATGAAGATGGCATATGAAAAAGCGTGATATTTTGACATGTCTTTAGGATAAATTAGGGTACGGCTCGGAGACGAATTTACGATAATTTGCTTAGAAACTAATCGCTTTGCAGGCAAAGTCGCAGTTCCAGGCGCCATTCCTCTCTGAACAGCTTTTCCATTTCCCGCCTGAAATGCACCGCCGGACTGTCTTCATTTATAGCTACATCGCTCCAAGTCAACGGTGTCCCTGTGATGATTGGCTTCTTCAGTTTCACGCCGTGTGCAAGACCAATAGGCAAGCCACCAAGCGCAAGTGAATCACGCGCAGGCATGAGCTTGCCGTAAACGGTGTAACCGCCTTCGCCATCCAGAATTTCTCCAGCTTTTATACCGCGCTTGGCCACCGCCACCACGTCGCCGCGAAAATCCCTGGATGCGCCGGTCGGTTCGTTGCGCAAGCCGACCGAAGCAACACTGATTCCTAATTCCAAGCCGATGAGGTGGTAAGGTTTGTACATCGCGGCATAACGTCCGCTGTCGTCAGTCACCAAGCCGTATTCCTTGAAGCAGCGCGCCGCGTAAACGCTGGGCGCTTTGAATACGACATACACACCCCAGCGCAAATCGCGTGCAACCGGCGTGCCGTCGCGCTTGAGGCTTGATACCACTTCCACAATACCGGAGCGCTCCAGCACGCCGCCTTCCGATCTGGGACGCAGTAATTGCGGCAATTCGTCCACGCCGCACGGCGGAAAGCTCAATCCTTGCGGCGCGGGATTGAGTCCGGCGGCATTCGCCACCGCCGCCATTTCAATCGCCGATTTAGTGCCGTCCAGGAACGAGTTGAACATTTGCGCTTTGAAATCGCCGTGCTTCACCATTTCCTCGCTAAAACCGTAATAGCCCCAGACGGTATCAGGCGTGGAAGCATGATATTCAGGCAAATACTTGGTGCCCTTTCCCGCGGCGACGACTTCAAAGCCCGCCGTACGCGCCCAATCCACCAGCTCGCAAATCAGCGCCGGCTGGTCGCCGTAAGCAAGCGAGTAAATAATCCCCGCTGCTTGCGCGCGGCGCGCTAGCAATGGCCCGGCCAAGGCATCGGCTTCGACGTTAACCATGATGATGTGCTTTTTGTGTTCACAGCACGCAAGCACGTGCCGGATGCCAGCGGCAGGATTGCCGGTGGCGTCAATCACGATTTCCAGACCATCGGCGGCAATCAACAGCAGCGAGTCATCGGTGACATGAGTTGTGCCACGCTTCGATGCTTCGGCAAAACTTTTGGCGCCGAACTGCTCATCCGGCCAGCCGGTGCGGCGCAAGGCGTCATGCGCACACGACGGTGCGAGATCGGCGATGGCCATGAGATGGATTCCCGGCGTGCGCCGTGCCTGGGCCAGGAACATCGAGCCGAATTTGCCCGCGCCGATCAATCCGACGCGCAGCAGCTTCCCGGATTCCGCTCGCTGACTCAACAATCGGTACAAATTCATGACGCCATTTTAGCCAATTTGTCAGGCTGCGGCGCTATAATGGCAAAAAACATGAAGGGAGAGGCCGTGATATTTTCCCTCGGCGAGCTCAAAGTCAAATTCGTGGGTGAAGACCATTTCATCGCCGATAACGCCGTCGTGATCGGTACGGTGGTGATGGAGAACAATTCCAGTATCTGGTTCAACGTGGTGGCGCGCGGCGACAACGATGTCCTCACCATCGGCGAAAACTCCAACGTGCAGGACGGGTCGGTGCTGCATACCGACCAGGGCGTGAAGCTCACCATCGGCAAGAATGTCTCGGTCGGCCATCTCGTCATGCTGCACGGCTGTACCATCGGCGACAACAGCCTGATCGGCATCAACTGCGCGATTCTCAACCATGCGGTCATCGGCAAAAATTGCATTATCGGCGCGAACGCCCTGATTCCCGAGGGCAAGGTCATTCCCGACGGCTCAGTGGTCCTGGGCTCGCCGGGCAAAGTGGTGCGCCAGGTAAATCCAGACGAAATCGCAATGATCAAATGGAACGCCGATGACTATGTGAAAAATTTCAAGCGTTTCAAAAAACAGCTCAAACCCGACCCACGATAATTAGAGAGGCCCCCATGCAAAAAAAGGTTCTGACACTGGAAATGGCCAAGCGCATCGCCGCCGCCGCCGAAACCAAGGCCAACGCCAATCAATGGAAAGCGGTGATTGCCGTTGTTGATGACGGCGGGCACCTGGTTTACCTGCAGCGCACCGACGACACGCAGTTCGGCAGCGTGGAAGTGGCCATCGGCAAGGCGTATTCGGCAATCGCATTCAAGCGCCCGACCAAGGGCTGGGAAGAACGGTTGGCCGAAGGACGCCTGGGTTTTCTATCGCTGCCCGGCAAAGCGGTCTTGCTTGAGGGCGGGCTGCCGCTCAGCGCGGAAGGCCAAGTGATCGGCGCGATTGGGGTCTCCGGCGTGCAATCCTCCGAAGACGCTCAGATCGCCGCGGCTGGCGCTGCGGCGTTGTAGTAAGCTTAGGAAATGACCAAGTTCGGCTTTAAAATTCGTACCCGCAGCGGACTGACCGTGGACAACCTGGTCATTCACGGCCGCGACCAGGCGGACGCCGAACGCAAGCTCAACCAGATGTACCTGCGCTGCGAAATTCTGGAGCGCCGAGTGGTTCAGAGGAAAGAAGAAGCGGCGGCTTTCGAGGACATTGTGTCCCTCATCGCCAGCCAGGACAAACCGCACTAAGGGAACCTCTGATTAAGTCCTCCGCGGATTGCGTTGCTGGCAAAATGCGGAAGGATGAGAGGCGCGCGACGAAGGTCGTAGCTCGGACTACGAAGCCGAGGAGGGCCCGCGTAGCGTCGCACCTGCGAAGCTGTGCAGCGAAGCGGGCCAGCGCTCGCCTTCGCGGTCGCACGTACCCGATACTTCACGCTCCGGCGAGCACGACGCAGACGCCGCATTTTGCTGCAACCCGGAGGGACGGCTGCCGCGACACGGTGAGCGAAGCTTGGGGTGCGGGAGCGGTAGCATGAGCGCCCCGTTTAACAGTGATTCTTGCGGCAGCTTGCGCCCCTGCCCGCACCACGCTGCGCGAGTCCGAGTCCGGGGCGCCTTTCCAGGCGGTCTCCTTTGTCGCTCGGCTTGCCAAGGGGAATGGCCATTGGCTGCGCCTCGCTTCGCGCATGGGCTCGCGGAGCGTGGAGCAGGGGCCCCGCGAGAGCGGGGATGCGACCGTGAAGCGAGCCCTATTGCCCCGCCTCCACTGTGCACGTTCCGAGGCACTACGTTTCGGCGGGGCATCCCGGAAAGCCACCGTCGCAACCGCGTGGGACTTAATTAGAGGTTCCGCTACTGCACGAAGCCGCAGGCCATCAGCTCGCACAGCAGCGCGTGATAATCCTGCGCGCCGCGACTTTCCGGTGCGTGAGTAAACACATCCTTGTTGGCCGCGGGGCTTTCGGCGATGCTTACGTTTTCCGAGATGCGTGTCTCGCAAAGCTCCGCGCCGAATTTTTCCCGAACCAGGTTGTAGATAATCCACGACATCTTGCGCCGCGCGTCGAAACGCGTAATCACATAGCGCCGCTCGATGCGTTTTTTGAGCACTTGTTCGAGAGCTTTAAGCGTCTTTTCCACCTGGATCACGCCTTTCACCGCGAGGTAATCCGCGGAAATCGGCACCAGCACGCGGTCGGAAGCAAAAATCGCATTGAGCGACAGCACGCCCAGCATGGGACAGCAGTCAATCAGAATCGGCCGTCCCGTGTTCAGATTTTCCCTGACGATGCCGGTATTGAGACGGTTCAGCGCATTCGGCCCCTTGCCAAACTGGGTGTCCACCTTGGAAAGCTCCACGTGCGAAGGAATGATTTGCCAGCCGGCGCCGGGATTGCGAATCAGCGCGGTTAGCGTGCGCGTATTACGGTAAAAACCGTAAACGCTGTCGTGGCCGGATTCCGCCGCCACGCCGCTGATGACGGAAAGATGCGCCTGCGGGTCGAGGTCTATCGCCAGCGGCTCGCGCCCCTGCCTGGCCAGCGCCGCCGCAAGATTAAGCGTAGTGGTGGTCTTGCCCACCCCGCCTTTCTGGTTGAATACTGCTATTTTTGCCATGGCTGGATAAACCGGATTTTATCCCGGAGAATATAATATCCGCCAGATTTCGCGATTTGGCAAAAGCGTTGTTCACATTTCCAGCCAAGGAGGAAAATCATGCTGCTCAAAGGGGCTTGTCACTGCGGAGCGATGCGTTTCACTGTTGAATCACGCACTCCTTATCCCTACATGCGCTGCTACTGTTCGATCTGCCGCAAGACCGCCGGAGGCGGGGGTTACGCCATCAACATCATGGGCGAAGCAGCCACACTCAAAGTAACCGGCCGGGAACACCTCTCGGTGTACCGGGCACGGATTGAAAATGAAAAGGGCAAGAAAATCCTTAGTTCTGGGCGCAGGTATTTCTGCAGAAAATGCGGTTCCGCATTGTGGCTCGCCGACCCGCGCTGGAAGCGGTGGGTCTACCCCTTCGCTTCCGCCATCGACACGCCGCTGCCGGTTCCGCCTGAACACCAGCACGTTATGCTCGACTCCAAGGCACGCTGGGTGGAAGTGCCGAAACGCACGCGCGACAGGTATTTTCGCGAATTCCCCAGGGAGGCGATCATCGACTGGCACAAGCGGCGCAGCTTGTACGAAACGAAGTGATTAGAGGAACCTCTGATTAAGCCCTACACGTGCGCGACGGTGTGTTTTCCGGGCTCCGGACGCGAAGCGAGGAGCGCCGTTGGGTCCTCCCCAATCAGCGACGAGCGACAAAAGCCCGGCGGTTGGAAAGCGCCCCGGACTCGGTCTAGCGCAGCGTGGTGCGGGAAGGGGCGCAAGCTGCCGCAAGAGACAGCGTTAAACGGGGCGCTCATGCTGCCGCTCCCGCACCCCAAGCTTCGCTTACCGTGTCGCGGCAGCCGTCCCTTCGGGTTGGGGCGATTGAACGGCCGTCTGCAGCAAACCCTCACCCCATCCCTCTCCCGCAAGCGGGAGAGGGGGCGTTCGTTCCTTCTCCCCTCAGGGAGAAGGTTAGGATGAGGGCGGCTCGGGCTTACATTACTACGGAGTAGTGCTGCGCCCTCACGCCTTGCATCCTGCCGTTCCTCGCCCGCAACGCGTCACGCGGAGGACTTAATCAGAGGTTCCTAAGGCTGCATCCAACCCCTGGCGTGGCCAAGCGCTTTTTGCCATCCCGCCAGCAATTGCTGCGCCTCATCACGGCTCATTTTCGGCTCGAAGCTGCGTTCCACTTGCCACTGTGAGGCGATCTCCTGCTGATTTTTCCAGTAATCCACGGCCAGGCCGGCAAGGTAGGCCGCACCGAGGGCGGTGGTTTCTAAAATCTTCGGCCGCACCACCGGCACGCCCAGCACATCCGCCTGGAATTGCATGAGCCTATTGTTCCGCGTCGCCCCGCCGTCCACGCGCAGTCCGGCAAGCTTGATTTGCGAATCGGCCTGCATGGCGTTGAGCACATCGGCGACCTGGTAAGCGATGCTCTCCAGCGCGGCGCGCGCAATGTGCGCGGCGGATGATCCGCGGGTGAGCCCGACGATGACGCCTCGGGCATACGCATCCCAATGCGGGCTGCCCAAACCGACAAATGCCGGCACCAGATAAACACCGCCGTTATCCGCAACGCTTGCCGCCAGCGCTTCCACTTCGCTTGATGATTTGATGATGCCCAGGCCATCGCGCAGCCATTGCACCACGGCGCCGGCGATGAACACGCTGCCTTCCAGCGCGTATTCACTGCGATTTCCCATGCGCCAGGCCACGGTAGTCAAAAGCTTGTTGTGCGAATGAACGGGTTGGGTGCCGGTGTGCATGAGCATGAAACAGCCGGTGCCGTAAGTGTTTTTCACCATTCCCGGCACGGTGCAGCACTGGCCGAAGAGCGCCGCCTGCTGGTCGCCGGCGATGCCGGCAATCGCTATGCGCCCGCCCAGCAAATCAGTCTCGGCCGCAACCCCGCTCGAGCCGCGAACTCCGGGCAGCAAGGAGCGCGGCACGCCGAAAATCGCGAGCAGTTTATCATCCCAATCGCCGGTATGAATGTTGTAGAGCAGCGTGCGCGAGGCATTGCTGGCGTCGGTTACATGCGCCGCGCCGTTCGAGAGCTTCCAGATGAGCCAGCTGTCCACCGTGCCGAAAGCCAGATTGCCTGCCTCCGCTTGTTTGCGGGCATTCGGAACATTTGCAAGAATCCAGTGCATTTTGCTGGCGGAAAAATACGGATCGAGCAAAAGTCCGGTCTTGGCGGAGACCGTCGGCTCAAGCCCCTGCCGTTTCAGTTGGTCACAATATTCGGCAGTGCGGCGGTCCTGCCAGACGATGGCGTTGCAGATTGGATTGCCGGTATGGCGGTCCCAGACTACCGTGGTTTCGCGCTGGTTGGCAATGCCGATGGCCGCGATGTCGGATGCGGCGAGCTTGGCGCGGTTCAAGGCTTCCTTCGCCACATTGATCTGGGTTGACCAGATTTCGTTCGGATCTTGCTCCACCCAGCCGGGTTGCGGGTAATGCTGTGCAAATTCCTTCTGCGCTACGGCCCGGATGACGCCGGCATGATCGAGAACGATGGCGCGGGAACTCGTCGTGCCTTGGTCCAGCGCCAGGATGAAAGACATGGCTTATTTCTGCAGAAACCGGGGATAATCGGTAATCAGGCCGGCGAGATTCAATTTGGCGCAGCGCCGGTGCTCGGCCAAAGTGACCGCGCCGTAAACCCACGAATGCCAGCCTGAAGCCGCCACTTGGTGAAGCAATGTTTCGTCGAGAATATTGTAGTCCCAAACCAGGGTCCGGATTTTCGGCCGATTCTCGGCTGCGTTGAGCAATTCGCGCAACTGCGCAGGGCGTTGCGCGCTGAGCAAGGCGCACTCCACATCGAGTGCCTCGGCGCATTGCAGCACCACATCATGGCGAAACGAACTCAGCAGCAGGCGTCGCGTCTTCTGGTAGCGCCGCAGGATTTTCAGCGCCGCCGGCAGCGCGTCGGGCGTCTTGATTTCTATGTTCCACAGAATATCGCCAAAAGCGTCCAGCGCCTCGTCCAGTGTCGGCACGTCGTGACCGAGAAGCGCTTCCGCCTCACGCCGCGCCAGCTCCGCCACCGGCTGGTCTTTATGGAGCACGCGATCGTGAATCAGCACGGGCAGGCCGTCGCCACTTAAGCGCACGTCGGTTTCTATCCCGTCGAGCTTGAGCTTCACCGCGGCCTCGAAAGCAGCCAGGGTGTTTTCCGGATGAGAACGATGAAAGCCGCGATGCGCCAGGACTAACATGGTATTGTGGACAGGCAATAAATGCTTGAGGCTTGAAAATTTTCCGTTTTATCTTGTATCTTAGCCGAACCCAGGCTGGCTTTGCCCGGTTTTTTCGGCAAGCGTTTTTCCACTGTCAGGGAATCAATAAGCTGCATATAATATGCGAGAAACACCGGCCTTACCCCGGTTGCGACTGCCGGAAACAGCGAACGTAATCTATTTAGAACCAATCAAAGGCATTCTTTATAGGATGGATTTGCGCGAATGGACTTGAAAACCGTCTACACCAAAACCGGCAAGGGCATGCTGGAAACGAAGAACAAATCGCTGCCCACGGACCTCGGCAGTGTTTTGGCGCTGGTCGACGGCAAGTCCAACGTCAAGCACGTCGTCAACAAAGAGGGTAATCTTCCCGAGCCCAAGGTCAAGGAACTCCTGCAAAAGCTCGAAACCGACGGCTATATTCGCGTATTTTCCACCGGCCCGCAAACCATGTTTTCCAGCGCCGTCGACCTCGATTTCACCGCTGGCCTGGTCGTCTCCGAAATCAAAGCCGACGCCTACAACGAAGCCAAGGCACGGCAGGAAGCGCAAAGCAGACCGGGGGGCCCCGCCAAAGCCGAGGATAAAGCCCCCATGGAAACCGAAGCGCGCGTACGTGCCGAAGCGGAAGCCAAAGCCAAGCGCGATGCCGAAGCCAAGGCCAGGGCGGAGGCCGAAGCACGCGCCAAAGCAGAAGCAGACGTCAAAGCCAGAGCTGAAGCAGCAGCGCGTGCCAAGGCGGAAGCGGAGGCTAAAGCCAAGGCCGAAGCGGAAGCCCGCGCCCGTGCCGAAGCGGAAGCCAAGGCCAAACGCGAAGCTGAAGCGAAAGCGCGGGCAGAAGCAGAAGCCAAAGCGCGCAGGGAAGCGGGGGCTAAAGCCAAGGCTGAAGCCGAAGCGCGCGCCAAGCTCGAAGCAGACGTCAAAGCCAAAGCCGAAGCGGCAGCACGTGTCAAGGCGGAAGCGGAGGCTAAAGTCAAGGCGGAAGCGGAAGCGCTGGCAAAAGAGGAAGCGAAAGCTAAGGACGAGATCGAGATCGATTTCAGTGCAATATTTGAGCAACAACCCAAAGCCAAAATCGAGGCGGAGGCTGGAGCCAAAGCGGAATTGAAAGCAAGGGAAGGACCCGAGTCAAGAGCGAGAATCGAAGCGGAAGCGCGCCTGCGCGCCGATATCGAAGCCAGTGTAAAAGCCGAGGAAGCGGCGCGGCAAGCTGAAGAAGAGGAAAAAACCAGTAAAGAAATCCGGGCCAAGGCGGAAGACGCCGATTGGGCCAAGGCGGAGGCGGAAATCCGCGCCAGCATCAAGGAGACGGCAAGGAAAGAAGCGGAAGTCAAACTCGATTTCATCTCCCCGACCGACTCGCCGCGGACCGACTTCCGGAAGGAAAAGGAAGAGGACGACCAAAAAATGAGAAAGGAAGAAGAAAAGCGCAGGGAACAGGAAGCGAAAGAGCGTGCCAGGGCCGAAGAAAAATCACGGAAAGAAGCCGAAGCGCAAGCCAAGCGCGAAGCCAAGGAAAAAGCCAAAGCCGAGGCCGAAGCGGAAAAACAGGCGAAGAGAGCGGAAAAAGCCAGGGCCCGGGCCGCCCGCAAGCCGTTCAACTGGAAGCCGCTGGGAATCGGATTGGTGGTTTTAATTGTGGCGGGCCTCGGCCTGGTGCACGTGGTTCCGCTCAACAACTATATTCCCGGCGTCGAGAAACTCGCGGCTGATACTTTGCATGAACCTGTCACCATCACCAATTTGCGGGTCGCGCTACTGCCTGCTCCCCAAGTCAATCTCGAGGGGGTAACTATCGGCAAGCTCAAAGACGTCAAAATCGATTCGGTGAGCGTGCCTGGACTCGGCTTGGTGTTCGGCGGCGGTCAACTCGACAGCGTGGACGTGCAGACCCTGACCCTCGAGCAGGATTCACTGTCGCGCATCGCCTCCTGGGGCCACGCGCAAGGCGATCAGGCCCTGCGATTTAGCCGGGTGGGGTTCAAAAACGTGCGGCTGGCGCTCAAAAACATTCCGCTTGCGCCGCTAAACGGCGAACTCACTTTCACCGATGACGGCAGGCTACTGAAAGCTTCGGTCAGGACCATGGACAATAAAATCAGCGTGCAAGTCAATGCCAAGCGCGGCGAATTCAAAGTAACGGTCAGCGCCAAGGACTGGCAATTGCCGCTGGGCCCGGAGCTAGAGTTCGAGTACCTGGATGCTCAAGGTACCGCCGGCCAGGACGGCGTGCAATTAAATGATATTGACGCCAAGCTTTACGGCGGCCTGGTTAAAGGCACGGTTGCCCTGAAATGGGACAACGGGTGGAAGTTGAGCGGCGATTTTGACGCAAAAAGAATGGAACTCAAGCCGGTGCTCAATATTTTCGCGCGCAATTTCTCCATGAACGGCACGCTGGATACGCGCGGGACTTACGCCATGCAGGCGCAAATGCCGCAAAAACTGTTCGAGGCGCCGCGCGTTGAAGGCAACTTCACCATCAACAGGGGCTCCATCAACAATATGGATTTAATTCGCGCGCTGCAAGCCCCGAGCCGTGACGGCGTCCGCGGCGGCAAAACCCTGTTCGACGAATTCGCCGGCAAGCTGCAGTTCAGCGACGGCCGCTACAAGTTCAGCGAGATGAAACTGGTCTCGGGGCCGCTAACCGCGGTGGGCAACGCCTACATCTCGCCTGACAAGAAACTCGTCGGGCGCGCCAACGTCGAGATCAAATCCAGGACAACCTACCTGAAGAATTCTTTTGTCGTGTCCGGCAATCTCAACGACCTGGTGTTGTACCCCCAGTAACTCGGCGTTAAGCAATGAGTCCCGCTCTGCCGGCCAGCATGCGTTGCGTGGAAATCCCGGCTTATGGCGGGCCTGAGGCGCTCACGCTCACAAACCGTCCACTGCCGCAACTCCAGGCGGGTGAGGTGCTGGTTAAAGTCGCCGCAGCGGGCGTCAATCGACCCGACATGCTGCAGCGGCAGGGGCATTATCCGCCGCCGCCAGGCGCCTCCGACATTCCCGGCCTGGAAATTGCGGGCGAAATCGTCGGGCTCGATGCCAATATCGCCCAATGGCGAATCGGCGACAAAGTCTGCGCGCTGACCGCGGGCGGCGGCTATGCCGAATACTGCGCGGTCCCCGCTCCACAATGCCTTCCCATCCCCAGAGGCTTGAGTCCGATTGCAGCGGCTTCGCTGCCGGAGACCTTTTTCACAGTCTGGAGCAACGTGTTCGACCGCGCGGGACTCAAGCCCAATGAAACTTTCCTGGTGCAAGGCGGCTCCAGCGGCATCGGCGTCACCGCCATTCAAATGGTACACGCGTTTGGCCATCGTGTTTTCGCCACCGCGGGCAGCCGGGAAAAATGCGCCGCGTGCGAGAAATTGGGCGCGGAACGCGCAATCAATTACCAGACGGAAGATTTTGTGGAAGTGATCAAGAATGCCACCCGGGGCAAAGGCGTGGATGTGATTCTCGACATGGTGGGCGGCGACTACGTGCCGCGCGAGCTGAAAACGCTGGCTGACGACGGGCGCATCGTACTGATTGCCTGGCTGGGCGGCTCGAAGACTACGCTGGATTTGGGCGAAATTCTGCGCCGGCGGCTCACCCTCACCGGCTCGAGCCTGCGTGCGCGCCCAGTCGAAATCAAGGCTGGAATCGCGAGAAGTCTGAAGGAAAAAATCTGGCCGCTGATTGAAGCCGGCAAAATCAAGCCGGTGATTCATGCCACGTTTGCGCTTGAAGAGGCGGCACAAGCGCACGCGCTCATGGAAAGTGGCGCTCACATCGGCAAGATCGTGCTGGTTGTGTGAAGTGAATCTAGGCGTCGTCGGGAACGGTTGGCTTATTTTTTAGTTTCGTCGTCGTCACCCTCGCCGCACAAAGTCTCCGGCGGCTTGCGCTTGAGCATGGACATATCGCCTTTTTCGGCGATGGTCTTGGCAAAGCGGATGTTGCGGTCCACTTCTTCGAGGTAGAGGTTCTGTCCGCCAAAATGGCGCTGCACGTAGCGGCAAGCGCCGCCCAGCGTTTCGTTGAGCCGCTTGCTTGCGACCCGGTAAAAATTGGGGGTTTTGAGCACCAGGTCGTCAGCCGAGGCAAACAGCACCTCCTCGCTGCCGTCTTCTTTGCGCTTCCTTGCCACGCCCCCCAGCACGAATTCCGGATACAGCCGCTCGCGGCATTTTTCCAGATAGCAGCGGTCGGCCATTTGCGCGATGATGTCGGCCGAACCCAGGAGGTTCCCGAGCAGGCGGAAAATCAGGCTTGGCACCTTGATTTGGCTCACGGGGATTTCATAGCCGGTGAAATGCACAAGCTCGGAAGCGACGGGCGCGAGATCCGGCATGCCCAGTTTGGGTAGGTACTGTTTCAGAAACATGCCGCTCCGAGTGACGTGGCGCAGTGTGTATTCCGCGCCGTGCTTGTGGCGGGTGTCTTTCTTGTGGCGGATATAGCCGCAGTCGTGGAACAGCGCGGTGACCAGCCCCAGCCTGAACAGCCGCTCGCCAAACGGTTCGCTGCCGTGCGGGGCACGCTCATAGCCATCCATCAAGCGCGCCATGGCCAGGGTCACCTCAAGCACATGCTGGATGTTGTGATAAGGAGTTTCGCAGCCCAAATATCCGGGGTATTGGCCTTGGTAGAGCCGGGTTAAGTCGGCAAACGCCTGGTCCAGGACTTCGGGAACGGAATCGGGATAGAGTCCGAGGTAAATCCGGCGAATCTCATCATTAACTTCAATGGGATCAGTGGTATTTACCTGGTTGGTGACGTCGAATTCATTGCGTCGCGGCTGCATTTGCTTCACCCGTAGTGTTTCGACCATTACACGCTATCACGCGGCGCTTTTCAATAGCGGGAAATCCCGCGCCTAGCGCGGGTTTCAGAGTCTCACAGCCGGATTCATGCTGTAGACGCCGGTAAGACTCGCCTTGGCCAAAATGTGGCCCGAAATCGCCTTGAACACTTCGGCGCCGGTGAAGTTCCCCTGCACCGGGCATTTGGCAATATCCAGCGCATACAAGGTAAAGATGTAATGGTGCGGGATGGCGTCATTCCACGGCGGACTGGGTCCGTCGTAGCCGAAATAATTGCCGCGCATCTCCTCGTCGCCCTTAACAGGGTGTTGAAAAACTCTCCGGGAGCCGCGTTTGACACGAAAAATGCTCAGATGCAAGGCGCGCGACGAAGGTCGTAGCCAGGACTACGACACCGAGGAGGGCCCGCGTAGCGTCGCACCTGCGAAGCTGTGCAGCGGAGCGGGCCAGCGCTCGCCTTCGCGGTCGCACGTACCCGAGGCTCCACGCTCCGGCGAGCACGACGCAGACGCCGCATCTTGCCGCAACCCGCAGGGACGGAACAATCCGTGCGCATGGCTTTGTTGTTTGTCGCTGGTTTGGCCTCCACCAAACGGCGCTCCTCACGCCTCGTCCTGCACCCGGATTGCAACACCGTCGCAACCGCGTGGGACTTAATCAGAGGTTCCTTAATTTTTGGTTCAAGCCATTATAACAAGCGCCGAATTTGCTATATTACAAAACATGGGAGAACACCTCATGGAAGACCTCGATATCGAAGCGCTAAAAAATCGCATCAACGAGCTGAAAATCCAGCACCGCGACCTGGACGAAGTCATCGCCAGACTGTCGGAGTCGCCTACGGTGGATCAGCTGCAATTGCAGCGCCTGAAAAAGCGCAAATTGCTGCTGAAAGACCAGATTTTCATGCTCGAGGGTTTGCTTACTCCCGATATCCCGGCATAATAACCTTCCCTGCTGCAATCAATTTAGGCCAAGGGTCAAGATGAACGAGGAGGCACGATAATGGCTAAAATCAAAGGCAGTGTTGTAGTAGTAACGGGCGCTTCAAGCGGGAATGGGGCGGCTATTGCGAAAGCGATGGCGAAAGCAGGAGGACGTGTGGCGCTGCTCGCCCGCAGCAAAGATGCTTTGGACAAGGTGGCGGCCGAGATCGCCTCTGCAGGTTCGCAAGCCAAAGTTTACCCGGTGGATTTGGCTGATTCCGGCGCAGTTGCTGCAGTAGCGAAGCGAATTACGCAGGAACTGGGGGCACCGGATATCATTGTCAACAATGCTGGTAGCGGGCGATGGCTCTTCGTTGACGAAACGAGCCCGCGGGAGGCGGTTCAAATGATGGCTGTTCCCTACTTTGCGGCATTTAATGTGACGCACGCATTCCTGCCGGGCATGCTCAAGAGAAACAGCGGGCACATCGTCAATATCAGTTCCGTGGGATCGCGGTTTGTGTGGCCGGGCGCCACCGCCTATCTTGCCGCGCGCTGGGCAGTGCGGGGATTTACTGAGGCGCTGCGCGCGGATTTGGACGGAACCGGTATCGGCGTGACCTTGTACGAGTCGGGTGTAGTGCGCTCGCCTTACTGGGAAAATAATCCAGGGAGCCGCGAACGCGTTCCGAAGATGGGAAATCTGGTTCCGGAATTAACAACCGAACAGGTCGGCCAAGCCATTGTAAAAGGTGTTGAACGCAACAGCCGGTTGATCGTGATACCCTTCATGATGAAAATGACCTACTGGCAGCATGCGGTGTTTCCCCGCGTGGTTCAGTGGCTGATGACCAAGACCGGATATCGCCGCAAACCGGTCTAATTAAACCAATCGTAACCTGCGCATTTCGCTAGCCGCCGCTCAAGGCCTGCAGGATGATTACCTCATCCGAAGCTCGCAGCGGCACATTGAGCGCGCGCACCTGCTCGCCGTTGACGAAGATGCGGACGTGGCGGCGGATCGCGTCCTGCTCGTCTATCATGCGGAAGCGAATGCCGGGGTAGCGCCAGTCGAGATCGGCAAGCAGCGCGGCGAGCGTCGCGCCGGCGGCTTCCACCTTGTTCCGCTCGCCGGTGTAGGAACGCAGCGGGCTGGGGATCAGCACCTTCATCGCCCGAGTTCGGCGGCCTCGACTGCGTAGATGTGCGGCAGGTGGCGAGCGATGCAGGACCACTTCGCTCCTTCATTTCTGCTCGCCCACACGTCGCCGCTCGTCGTGCCAAAGTACACTCCAACGGGATCGTGCGCGTCGGCCGTCATCGCCTGTCGTTTTACCGTGAACCACCCCTGGCTGCGCGGCAGGCCTGCATCCAGCCGCATCCAGGTCTTGCCCGCGTTGCGGGTCACGTAGGCCGCGGGTTTGCCGCCGGGACTGGTGCGCGGCCACACCGAAGTCCCGTCCATGGGGAATACCCACAGCGTGACCGGATCGCGCGGATGCAGCACCAGCGGAAAGCCGATATCGCCGATTTTCTTTGGCATGTTCGCGCCGACGCGCTCCCAGCGGGTCGCGGGGCGCTCCAAGCGGTAGATGCCGCAGTGGTTCTGCTGATAGAGCAAGTCCGGCGCGAGCGGGTGCAGCCGCACGCAATGTGAATCGTGTCCGTACTCCGGATTCGGAATCGGCAGGAAATCAGCGGCGACGCCGGCATTGAGCGGCTTCCAGTTCGCGCCTTTGTCAACGCTTTCAAACACGCCGCCGCTCGACATAGCCAGGTAAAGGTGACGCGAGTCACGCGGGTCAATCTGGATCGAGTGCAGCTTCGGGCCATCGGGCGTGCCGTCCTGCTCACCGCCTGTCCACTTCGCATACATTGAGTGCTCGTTGAATCCCGCCACTGGCGCCCAAGTGTCGCCGCCGTCTTCGCTCCTGAACAAGCCTTGCGGAGAAGTTCCCGCATACCACGCGCCGGGTTCGGTGGCATGGCCGGGGGTGAGCCAGAACACGTGATCCACGATACGCCCCTTCTGTCCCTCGGGCGCCTTGGGGAAAGCGGGCGGTTTGGACGCTTCCTTCCAGTTGCTGCCGAAATCATTGGAGCGGAACAGCGTCGGGCCCAAATGTCCGGTGCGCGCGGCGACGAGCAATGTGCGTCGGTCGCGCGGGTCAAGCACCATGTGGTGCACGATGTGGCCGAAAAACATCGGCCCCGCGACCTTCCACGCGCGCCGGGCCTTGTCGGATTTGAAGATGAAGGCGCCCTTGCGCGTCGCGACAAACAGAGTAACAAGCCCGGTCGCGGGTTTTGGCGTCATAGGTTTTATGGGGGCGGCAGCATTCATAATGTTGGTAAACGAAGTTGAAAGGGAAAAAGCGAGGTTACATTCTCTCACCACTCTGGAAATAATTCGACTCTGAGGATAGCTTATGTCGCAGCCTGCAATGGAAGCAAGGCCGCACGAACTGCCTCGGCAACACGCTGCTCGTTGGCGCTGCCCCGGAGCGCGCGAGTGAGCTCAAGCTGAACGCCTCTATTTGACTGCCCACGGTTGCAGATATTGTTGGGGTCTGTTGCCTGGAAATTATGGCCATCGTTCTGGACGTTGACACCGACCTGTCGAAGCTCTGTGGCCACTTTGTCCTTCAATGTATTGTCGAGCCCGCCGATCAAGACGCGCTCATCATGACCGACACAACCGTGAATGGCGATGACGAATGAGCAGGTTGATAACAGCTCAAGGCACGAAGGCTCGTCAAAGCGACGGCTGGTAATATGTAGCGCCGCATAGTTTCCACGCTTTTTGATGCCTTCGAACAGGTAGAGATTGAAATCCTCTGCGGCGATGGCACGGGCGATCTCGGAAGTGCGTGGTTCGATCTTACCTCCATGCGGGGCAATGACGGCCACCCCCGAGAAGGAGTGCCGAACCACAGTGATCGCAAAGTTTGTTCCCTCGACCTCATGCTCAGCGATCTCGCTATAGCTATGGTAGCGATCAATGTGCATATGCATCACTGTGTGGCATAACCTTCGACATGAGCGGCGGCCGAAGGCCATCCGCTCGATGGAGGGTTAGGGATCAACGCACTGAACATCGCCTCACCAATATGCCTTCAGTATCAATAGCAGTCCAATCAAGACAACAACCCAGAACAAACGATTGATCGCACTGGCGAGGCTGGATGTATTGACAACCACGTGCGGTGGCGCTGGGCCCTCCCCTGGTTCCACTTTTGGGGAAGACTCTAGCCCAAGTGCGTCAAAGGGCGTGGTTTAATCGTAAGGCGTAAGAAGTCCATATGTGCGTGGTTCTTCTTTTCAACCCTCCACTCGAGTTCCTTCCCATCGGGGTCATTGCCGTAGGAAAAACCGTCATCGCCTTTCTGAACATTTATTTCTGTGGATATCCAAAGGTGGATAAGACGTGTTTCCGGCTTCGCTTGCAGCACGCGTAAAAATGTATCGGTAGAGAGTGAAATGTGAATCTCGAAACGGGGTGGAAGTTTTTCAGAGCCTTGCCATTCAGGCGGAAGATAACCAACACGAATATAACAAGGTGTTTCTTCCAACACCTCTTCGGCACCTTCCCTATTGTTAGGTTCGGTTAGCAGCGGCTCCTGCAACTCGTTTCTTGAAATTCGCTGCTCGATGATGGCAACACCGTTAGTGCTGTAGCCGTCATATTCTTCTCCGCAACAGAAGATCTTGAAACGTTCACGAAATCCTTCTGGGCGCTTGATTATGGCGTCGAATCCAAGAGTCCAAGTCTCCGAATCCTTCTTTGCCTCAAGCCAGAGTCTTGGATTTGTAAGCTCAAACGAGAGTCCTGGCACGGGGAGCCCCTAACTTCGTGCTGTGCGGCGGGCTAGCACGGCGCTTGATGAAGCGCGATGCTGGCGCCCGTCGGCACCAACGCAGGGTTAGCTGGCACGCCAGACCTCGTAGGTGTCCTTCTCGCCAAGCAGCCAGGCTCTTCGAAATGGACCATCGATGGCGTCGAACCATGGACGAATTGCGGCAAGAATCCCGTCGTCTGTTGTGACGACTCGACCATTGGTGTAGCAAAGCAGTTCAATGGGCAAGTCCGTCTTGTACTTTTTGTGAAGCTTGCGACGAATGATTTCAATCGACGGATCGGAAGTAGACCCGGTAGCCACCCCGCCGGAACGAAGATGCGCAATGGTCGCGGCGAGGGTTGAATCGCAGATCTCGACGAGCTCGAAGGAAACAGGCCCCTCACCGATAATCTTGCAGAGAATGTCTGGTTCAGACTCACCACCTCGCTTCTCGATGCTTGTGTCATCGATACTCAAACGTGCCTTCTCCGCAAACTCGCGAAACACGGCAAGTTCTACAGCAGTTTTATCTTGTGCGGAGGCCATGGATCAAATGCCAGCTAACGTAAATTATGTGAAAAGATAGATGACGAATTAGATGACAGATTAGATGACATTTTAGGCGACACCGACCGCCCCGACGTCAACTATTACTTTTGTCATACCCTGTCATCCTTTCCCCTGATATATACGTTACGCCGGACAGGAGCTTGATGCAAATTCACCTTAGAACTGCGAGAGGGGCATATGACCGACGCTGACACAGCCGGTTCGTTCGCGGCGTCCGCACGCCCGCATTTTCTCGACGCGACGCGTGAAGCAATTCGTCTGCGGCATTACAGCTACCGGACCGAACAATCCTATTTGCATTGGATAAAACGGTTTATGAAAATAAAGAAAATAAGGGGGCGGCGTCGTATTTCCTATTACTCCAGAAATAATTCGTCTCTGACACCTTTGACTTCGTTTAGACTTCATTACGGAAACACCTTGAGTCCGATTCCATTGAGAGTTCCATGTGCACGGTGGAGGTTGCTTTCAAGAGTATTCCACCAACCGATTCCTGCGGGACGACCATCACGAAAATACTGATAAGCAAACGTTGCAAAATAATCAGCTATCTGTAGCCCAAGGGAGTGCTTTGAATCTCCAAAAGCTAGTTCCACGATGCGCTCGATCTCTAGGACAAACTCGTAATGCTGCTCGTAGAACCAGCTATACCCCGTTATATAGCTTCCCTGCTGAATGAGAGCGCTACTCTGCGCAAGAACACTCTCCTGCAGCCGTGTATTCTGATCGTAAACGCAATATGCGTACGATTGTTTCTCTTCCAAAAACTGATTCAACCTTTCAAATGCAAAACGGAAGGCTAGCAAGTATGGGTCGTCAGGCCAAGTGTATCTGGCAGCATGAGCAGCTTTATCGACAACCACTACAAATGCGCACCCATCATGAGCACGTGGAGCCGAAAGCATTGTATCTCGGACGGCGTTGCGCTCAGTGTTATGTGTCTGCCACCATCCTGTACCGCTAGCTATATCGCGCGCCTTTATCTCGTAATTCTGACCTAGTGGCCGAGGCAATTGCACTAAGTTAAGCCCTGTAACCTTAGCACGTATGTCTTGGTACACAGTCGCTAATCGCGCACCAGGTAAACAAACAGCGCTTAAGGTGTAGTACGGCTGCTGAGCAATTCCATTCCTCCAATCGCCCCGTGTAAAGCCTGCTTCGTCGAGAAAGATGAGCCACATAACAATAAAAGGAATCAGAGTTGCATTTCTCAATTACTGCCAAATGATATCACTTTGACTATTTGGTGTTCGACATTTACTCACGTTTTTCTCCCCACCCTGAAATAAGCTTCGTTTTCGTAATACGCCGCGCGCTCATTCTCTGCGTTCCATCCCGGAACGCCGAGTATGGGAATCGGTGGGAGTTCGGCGGTGCGGTTGAAATGTTGCGGATTGTTAAGATACCCGGCAAGTTTCTGATCGAGCAACTGCAATTGCTGTTCGAGCGCAGCGGCGAAGAAATCCGCGACGACCGGAAAAATTACTCCGCGGCCAGTGACGCCCGTAAAGGGCTGCAATGCTTTCTCATAAATGGCATGGCCGAACAGAAAAAATTTCATGCCGGCAATCACTGCATCGCGGTTAACCCAGAACAGTTCCTTCCATTTAAAATCCACGAGCAATTGCGCAAGCCTCGAATCGCCGCAGACCACAATCACTCCGCCTTCGTCGAAAAGCGTTAACGCGTCCTGCGTTGGCCCACGGTTTTGCTTTCCTTCACTCGTCATTTGTTCCAAGGCAAGAAAATGCCTGCGGTTGAGGGCCGCTTTACTTTTGGGAAAAGTCAGCCACACCAGCACATTGAACAAGTCATGCCAGTTTTCGTTTCGCACCTGCACCTCGCCCTGCAAATAAATCCGCGCTTCGTATTTGCCCTCGGGTTTGCCGGATTTCGAGACTTGTGAGACAAAACGCAGCGGCAGGCCTGCGGCGTTTGTAATTTCCTTGCTCGCAAGCAGGCGCCGGCAATCATCAAGTGTTGGCCAATCGCTGAGCTTCAAAAACGCAAGACCCGCGGGCCTGAGCGGCTCGAACATCGCGGAGCGTTCCAGGAATAATGGATCCCAGCCGACCGCAGCCAAATCAGCTCTCCTTAAGCCGCACGAGACGTTCCGCTTTAGGCAGCTTCGCGATTTCCTTTACCTCCCGGTAAAAGCGCGCGAGATTGCCGTCCTGTCCGGCGAGCAGGCGGTTGAACGCGGGAACAAGCTGGGTGTAGGCGGCGACTGAAGCAAGGTGCGCGTTATTCATGTCTTGCACAAACCAGGGGTCATAGCCGCTGAAACCGCCCCAGGCGGCTTTGAGCTGCGCGTATTCCTGCCGCAACTCGCTGAAAATTTGCCGCTTGCTTTCCCGCTTCTGCGGATCGCTGACCGCCGAGCGGTAGAGTTCATCCAGCCGGCTGCGGTATTTCAGCACCAGCCGGACAAAATCCTTTTTCCTTTGCTGTGCGGCAACAAACGCTGCGCGTTGCTCGCTGGTGCCGTTTTCAGCGAGCCAGCGCGAAACCCCCTCCTGTTCCACTGCAACGGCAAAAGACTCGTTGAACATCGAATCGTCTTTTACATACACCACCTGGTGCGCAAGCTCGTGGAATATCAGGCGCGCCACTTCGGTTTCCGGATGATGAATAAAGGTGCTTAACACGGGATCATCAAACCAGCCGAGCGTGGAATAAGCGGGGACGCCTGCCACAAAAACATCGTAGCCCTGGCTGCGCTGATTTTCGGCAAAGCGCTCCGCTTCACTTTCAGAAAAATAACCGCGGTAGCTGACGCAGCCGGCAATCACGAAGCACCACTCTTTCGGCCTGATCGAAAACTCCGGTGTGGCAAATACGTTCCACAGCACGTAGGGTCGCTGCAAATCGGCATAGAGCCGGTAGCTGCCGTTATCGGGCAGCTTGAGCTCGCGGCTGGCGAACTCGCGGATATCGAGCACGCTTTGCAGCTTGCGCTTTAATTCGGGCGTCACGCTTTGATCGGCTAATAGCGTCTGGATGGATTGTTCTTTTTTCCATATCTCCATCTGCCCGTTCACCGATTGCCAATAAAAACCGAAATTGGCGCACCCGCCTAAAAGCGGCAATAACGGAAGCATCCATTTGAAAGATTTCCTCATCATTGCTCAGTGTCGCCGGAAATAACCGTTGGTGAGAAAAGCGCATACCTGGCTGGCGGCGCGGGAAGAGAACAACATGCCGGAATGGCTCACCCGCATCACAATATGGTCCTTCATTCCGGCGATGCGCGTTTCATTCACCGTCACCACGCCGTCATTGGGGCGCGGCAGACCGGGCGCCAGGAACCGCCCCAGCCCCAGGCCGCGGTCGCCGGCAATCACGCCCAGGTCATAGCGCGCAGGCGCCGCCAGATGCATTTCTCCCACCGGCATGCTGAGTCCCAGCAGCCATTGCCCGAGGCCGGATTTCGCCAGCACCCGCGCGGCATGACTGCCGCCGCAGGGCGTGCCCATCAGCACGATGCGGCCCTCTCGCGAAGCGGCGACTTGTTCCAGCATTTTCAGAACCACCAAGCCGCCCAGGCTGTGGCCGACAAAATGAACTGTAACCGCCGGCAGTATGGCGACGAAATCCGCCAGGCGCGCGGCATTTTGCGCCAGCGTCGCGCGCACCGATGGATAAGAAAAACAGGACACGACGTAACCGCAACGCTCAATGCGATGCGCAAGCGGGCGCATAATCAGGCTGTTCACCCACAAGCCGTGCACCACGACAACTGCCGCCTGATGAGGAGACGACATGCTTTCAGGATGCTTGCTCAAGAAACGGCAGCCATTCCGCGAGCAGCGCTTCCGGCGTTTCCTCGGGTGAGCCGCACGCGTTCATTCAAGGAACTTTTGATTCCAAAGAATTGAAAAAATCCTGCACACCCTTGAACCATATTTGTTCGCTCGCCATCAGCCCGGTATTGTGTCCGCCAAAAATTTCCAGAAACCGCTTTGGCTCATGCGCGGCGGAGTACAGCGCCTCACCCTGGGCGAAGGGCACGATCTCGTCGTCGCGGCTGTGTACGATCAGCACCGGGCAGGAGACCTCCCGCAAATATTCGCGCGTGTCGTATTTAAAACGCGAAAGCAGCCGCACCGGAAACAGCGGATACAATTTCGCCCCGAGCTCGGGGAGCGAAGTAAAGGTTGAAGTGAGGATGAGCGCGCGCGGCTTGACTTGCGCCGCAAGATGCGCCGCGACCGCCCCGCCCAGCGACTCGCCGAATAAAACCACGGAAGCAGGCGCAACCTGCCGCGTTTGCGTCAGATAACGCCACGCCGCTTCGGCGTCCTGATACATGCCCGCCTCCGACAGCTCGCCGCCGCTTTTTCCAAAACCGCGATAATCGAAAATCAGCGTCGAAAAGCCCAGCCGGTTGAACAGGCGCAGATAATCGAGACGATGCGAAATATTGCCGGCGTTGCCGTGGAAAAACAGCACCGCGCCGCGCGGCCCGCGCGCAGGCACCCACCAGGCGTCGAGTTCGGTGTCCGCAACCGCAATTTTCACCGACTCAAACGCCATGCCGGCTTGCACCGGCGTCACGTAATCGTACCTGCCAATTTGCGGAAAAAAGATGAGGCGCGGCTGGAAAAAATAGAGCAGAACGCACAGCGCGCAATACGTCGTGCCGACGACCAGCAGCACATTCCACAGCATGCGCAAGGACAAACTCAAACCAGGCGCAGGCCGGGCATGGTCACATAACCCGGTAGTATCTGGATGCGCTTCATCCAGGCGAGCACCGAGGAATAGGGGTCGAGCGGGATGCCGCCTTCCTCGGCGAGCGCCACATAGGGGTAGCAGGCGAGATCGGCTATTGTCGGCCGCCCAAGCGCCAGCCAATCGTGATTCTGCAACTGCTGGTCAAGCACCTTGAGCGCGTTCTGGCCTGCCGTCTGCGCCTCGTTGAAATCGGCTTTGCGGCCGAATAAAAGAATTGCGCGGGCGCGCGCCAGGCCATAAAGAATTTCGTTTTGCGCCAGCGCCAGCCATTGCATCACTTCCGCCATATCGTGCGCTTCGAGCGGCAGCCATTTTTCGCCGCCGTAGCGGCGCGCCAGATACACCAGAATCGCGGTTGAATCCCAGATGGCCTTGCCGTCCGCTTCCAGCACCGGAATCTGACCGCGTGGGTTGAGCTCGAGAAACTCCGGCCGTTTCTGTTCGCCTTTGGCGGTATTGATGGCCACCGTTTCGTAAGGCAAGCCCAGCATGGAGAGAAACAGGCGGATTTTGTAGCTGTTGCCGGACACGTCCCGGTCGTAGAGCTTCATTGATCTCCTTATTGATGTGATTTTAAATAAACAGCATGAGCACGCCGGTATAGCCGTAAAGACGATTATGCGAGATTTCGCCGTTGGCAAAAAAACCGACCAGCGGAAAATCGCCGAGCCCGTTCTGGATGAGGCGCAGTTCCTCGGAATTGGCGCCGAACATGTTTTCACCGCGCCCGAGGCAGGAAAAATACAGCCCGCCTTTGGGCGGGGCCTCGAGATCGCGCTGAATGTCCTTGAGCATGCGCTGCATGTCCTCGCAAGCCGTGGTGCCGTCGCGGCGGCAGAACATCAGCGGCATTCCAGGTTCCAGCCATTCCCCGATCGCCAGCATCTTTTGGTTGACATCAATGCCGACCAGATTGCGCACCACATAATCGCCGGTGTCCGAGCCTTCGATGGGGAGCCCTACGAAGATGTAGCCGGAGACCCGGTCGAGGTCGCGTGCCAGCACTTCGCCGATATCTTCCTTGAATACATCCAGTGCGGGACGGCCGTCGATGCCGATGATGATGTTGCGCTGGCATTCGCTCACCACATGCCGCGGACCGAGCGGCGAGCAGCCCTGAGTGAGACGCGTGGAGATTGTCACGGCATCGGAAAAAATGACTCCGGACAATCCGCCCTGCACCACTTCGTCGGCGATCTGCACATGGCGGCTGCGCGAACTGGTGAGCCCGCCGACCAGGAACCCGCTTTGCATGGCCTCCGCCACATCCTCGACCAGGGTGGTGATTCCCGGCGTGTGCGGGTCGGCGTGGACAATCGCGAAATGCGCCGCGGAATCGTCGGGCATGATGGGCAAGTCATCCGCACTCGCCGTGACATCGCGGAACACCCGAAACGAGGCTTCCGGCAACTCGGTAAGCATCGCTGCAACCGCCGGTTGATCCAGATACTCCCTGCCCGTGCCACATACGCCCACGCCCACGGTGCCCACCCAGTGTGCAATGCCGGTGTGATTTCTGAAAAAATCCAGAATATGGCCGGCATGCGGCACAAAAAGGTCGGTCACATAGAGAAAGCCGAGGTTCGCGGCAGGCGGTACCCGGCCTATTTGCGTCAGGCAGGCGCGCGAGGCTTCCTGCCATTCTTTGCCTGCGGCGTGGCCGTATTTGAAAGCGCGACCCATAGTCGAAGAATTATCCGCCTGTGTCCATACAACAACAAGGCGCGCCACTATAATGGCTGCATCGCCTACGGAAAAAACAGGAGCACGCATGAATCTTGACCGAGTGGGCCCGGGGCGCGGCATGCCCCACGATTTCAACGTCATCATCGAAATCCCGATGAACGCCGATCCCATCAAGTACGAAGTGGACAAGGAAACCGGCGCGGTTTTCGTTGACCGCTTCATGTCCACCGCGATGCATTATCCGTGCAATTACGGCTACATTCCGCGCACGCTTTCCGCCGACGGCGATCCGGTGGATGTGCTGGTGCTCTCGCCGGTGCCGTTGATCACCGGCGTGGTGGTGCGCTGCCGTCCCGTCGGAATGCTGAAAATGACCGATGAAGCGGGTGACGATGCGAAGTTGCTGGCGGTGCCGATTGATAAGCTGTGCAATCTCTACCGCGCCATCCACTCGCCGCGCGATTTGCCCGAACTCACGCTTTCGCGAATCGCGCATTTCTTCGAGCACTACAAGGACCTTGAACCCGGCAAATGGGTGAAGCTCGCCGGCTGGGTCGGGCCGGAAGAAGCCATAGCGGAGATCCTGGCGGGCGTGCAGCGTTACAACTCCGCCGCCAAGCAAGCCGATGTTCTAGAAAACGGAGCGCCACAGGCAAGGACCAGCCGCCTCGCGCCCGCCCAAAACTTGCCAAAATCGCCGGTTTTCCTTACTCTACTGGCAATTAGCCTCGTTTCAGGCTATAGTTAACCGAGACACCTCAAGTTTTACTTGAAGGAGAGCCCCAAGGAGGACGATCATGAACCGAACCGCCAAGTCACTTGTATCGCTGTTGGTCGCGGTGTTGCTGGCCGCGAGCACCGGCAT
This sequence comes from Burkholderiales bacterium, assembly GCA_035543335.1. Lineage (NCBI taxonomy): Bacteria > Pseudomonadati > Pseudomonadota > Betaproteobacteria > Burkholderiales > Burkholderiales bacterium. Next base: position 56,674 of record DASZZH010000041.1, on the reverse strand, counting down.
CGTTTGCGCCGACCAGTATTCGGATACCACCAAGCCCTCGGGTGAAGCCATTGCCGGAGACGTTATTTTCGTAAGGCCGATAGGCCTCGCCGCAACGCTTTTGGGTACCGCCATCTTTCTGGTTTCCCTGCCCTTCAGCATACCCAGCGGCAGTGTCGGAAGCGCGGCGAAATCTCTCATTGCAGAACCGGCGCAATATACTTTTTTACGGCCGCTCGGCCAGACCCAAGCCAAGCCCATCGAGGACGTGCAGCGGCAATAAATAATGCAGCGGTTTTCAATCCGGGAGCCACATCGCGCTCCCGGCCTGTTTCTTGCGCTTGTTGACGGCATAGCCGGCATACAGCACCCCGCCAATCACCAGCGTATAAATTGCCCATACCGCGAGCTTGTGCTGGTTTAGAAACTCCTCCAGCATCGGCTCGTCGCTGAGCATTTTGGCCGCGGTCCAGGCCAGCACCGCAGCGCCAACGTAAATCAGCACCGGATAACGTTCGATCCATTTCAAGATGAGCGTGCTGCCCCATACCACGATGGGCACGCTTACCAACAGCCCGATAATCACCAGCAGGAAACTCCCATGCGCAGCGCCTGCCACGGCCAGCACATTGTCCAGCCCCATCGCCGCGTCGGCAATAATGATGGTTTTCATCGCCCCCCAGAAGCTGCCCGCTGCATGATCAGAATCTTTGCGGCCTTCTTCTGCAGGCACTAGCAGCCGGTAAGCGATCCACACCAGCAATAACCCGCCCGCGAGCAACAACCAGGGGACTTGCAGCAGCCAAACCACCACCACGGTCATCAAGACCCGTACCACGATGGCGCCGGCCGTACCCCAGATGATGGCGCGCTTCTGCAAAGGCCTGGATACGTTGCGCGCGGCGAGCGCGATTACAATAGCATTATCCCCGGCAAGCACCAGGTCAATGATGATGATGGTGATGAGCGCGGAAAAAAACTGCGCGGAGAACAGTTCCATGACGATTACCTCCTCAATATCAGCGATAGTTCCGTCCGCAAACGCTGGGCGGACATGACAAAGGTCTCGCTTGCAACCGTTCTGGTTGCCGGCAAAACCGGGGAGGTAATCCCGTGCTGACGGTTTTGCTGCTGGCGGCGCACGGCCACCTTAAAGCTACTCCCCTTTGCAGGGCGTGCAAATCCTCGCACGGCGGGAACTAAAAAGCAAGGCCCGCTTCGTAGTAATATAATATTTGTCCTGTTTATTCCGGGAGTCTCTTCATGACCTCAGCCGCCACCGCAGCAACCGCTACCAAACAGCTCCTGCTGCGCCACGACACAGACGGCATCACCACGCTCACGCTCAATCGCCCCGAACAATTCAACGCGCTCTCCGGCGCGCTGCTCAACGAACTGCAGGTTGCGCTCGACGGCATTGCCAAGGAGCAATCGGTGCGCGTGGTTGTCATTGCGGGAGCCGGCCCCGCATTTTGCCCGGGTCATGATCTTAAGGAAATGCGCGCCAACCGCAATCCGGGCTTTATCGAAGACCTGTTCAGACGCTGCAGCCGGGTGATGATGACGTTGACTGAAATCCCCCAGCCGGTGATTGCGCGAGTGCACGGCATCGCAACCGCCGCCGGATGTCAATTGGTCGCGGCATGCGATCTGGCCGTTGCCTCGACTGAAGCGCGCTTTGCCACTTCCGGCATCAACGTCGGCCTGTTCTGTTCCACTCCGGGCGTGGCGCTGTCGCGTAATCTGCTGCGCAAGCAGGCTATGGAGATGCTGCTCACCGGTGATTTCATCGACGCGCAGACCGCGCTCATGCGGGGTTTGGTCAACCACGTGGTTGCGCCAGAGCAGCTTGACGCGGAAGTTATGCGTCTGGCGGAAATCATCACATCCAAGCCGCGCTCGGCCATCGCTTTGGGCAAGCAGATGATTTACCAGCAACTGGAAATGAGCCTGGAGCAGGCCTACCAGTACGCAAGCCAGGTCATGACCTGCAATATGATGGATGATGACGCGGCGGAAGGCATCGACGCCTTCATGCAGAAGCGCCTGCCGAAATGGAAAAGCTGATACACCAATGAAGGGCGCGGTTCTGTTGGTTTTGCTCACACCGCTTGCGTGCTTTGCCGGTGGCTCCAATTACGGCATCACGCCAGGAACCAATACCCATTTCGCCGGCAAAGTCACCGAATGGCCGGTGCCGACACCCAAGTTCGCGCGCGATCCCGCGCCTGCGCCCGACGGCAGTATTTTCATCACCGTCATGCACGGCAACAAGATCGCGCGCTTCGATCCAAAAACCCAAACTTTCAAAGAATGGAATTTGCCCAGCGGCGCGCGGCCGCATGGGCTGCTCGTCGATAAAAACGGCATCGTCTGGTACACCGGCAATGGCAACGGCTCAATCGGACGGCTTGATCCGGCGAGCGGCAAAGTCACCGAATTCAAAGCGCCTTCAGGCGGAGATCCGCATACGCTGGTGATCGACGATAAAGGCGTCATTTGGTTCACCGTGCAGAGCGGCAACCGCGTCGGCAGGCTCGACACCCAAACCGGCGCCATCAGCGAATACTGGACTTCGGGTCATCCTTACGGGATTGCGCTCGATAAGGCAGGCAATGTCTGGTTCTGCCAAATCGCCGGAGGCAAACTCGGCAAGCTCGATCCCAAAACCGGCAAGATCAAGGAAATCATTCTCGATGCCGGCTCGCAGCCGCGGCGCATGGCCACGGCGCCCGACGGCTCGCTGTGGGTGACGCTGTTTGGCGCAGGCAAACTGATACGCGTCGATCCGACAACCGACAAAGTGGTGAAGGAATATCCGCTGCCCGCGGGTGAAGACGGCGGGCCTTACGCGGTGACCGTGGACGGCGCGGGCATGGTGTGGGTGGATGAAATCAACACTGACACCGTGGTGCGGCTCGATCCCAAATCCGGCGCGCTGCGCGTGATAGTCCTCCCCTCGAAAAATGTCGGCATCCGCAAAATGATAGTGGATGCGCAGGGAAAACTCTGGTACATGGGCAGCCACAACGGACGGCTGGGCGTCATCGAATAAGCACGCTTTTCCAATTCCAGAAAAGAAAACCACCATGCTGCGCACCACCAACAAGCTGGTATTGCCGTTGTTCATGTTCCTTTGCTGTTTCAGCGCGGCCGCCGGAAACCTGCCGCTCGACAAAATCAAGCTGCCGCCGGGATTTGCAATCAGCGTTTACGCCGAAGTGCCCGGCGCGCGCTCGATGACGCTAGGCGCGAACAGCACGGTGTTCGTCGGCACTTTCCGCGAAGGCAAGATCTACGCCGTCACCACGAAGAAAGGCGAGAACCAGGCGGACAAGGTTTACACCATTGCCGAGAACATGGAAGCGCCGAACGGCGTGGCGTTCCGCAACGGCTCGCTGTACGTCGCGGAAATCGGTCGCATCCTGCGCTACGACAACATCGAGTCCAGCCTGACCCGCCCCGCCAATCCGGTTGTGGTGAACGACAAATTCCCCAAAGATTTTCATCACGGCTGGAAATTCATTGCGTTTGGTCCTGACGGCTGGCTTTATGTGCCGGTAGGTGCGCCGTGCAACAGCTGCAAGCCCGACCCCGACCGCTACGCGCTGATTTCGCGCATCAGACCTGACGGCAGCGGCTATGAAGTGTTCGCGCGCGGCGTGCGCAATTCGGTGGGCTTCGATTGGGACCCGCAAACTAGGGAACTGTGGTTCACCGACAATGGGCGCGACTGGCTGGGTGATGATCTTCCTTCGGACGAACTGAATCATGCGCCGAAAGTGGGAATGCACTTCGGTTTTCCGTATTGCCACCAAGGCGACACTCCCGATCCTGAGTTCGGCGCCAAGCGCAGTTGCAGCGAATTCACTCCCCCGGCAGTCAAACTCGGCCCGCACGTCGCTGCGCTCGGCATGCGATTCTATACTGGTAATCAATTCCCCGCCGAATACCGCAACAGGATTTTCATCGCCCAACATGGCTCGTGGAACCGCAGCCAGAAATCCGGCTACCGCGTGATGATGGTCACGCTCAAAAACAACCAGCCGAAAAAATACGAGGTGTTCGCCGAAGGCTGGCTGCAAGGAGAGAAAAACTGGGGCCGGCCGGTGGACGTATTGGTCATGCCCGACGGCGCGCTGCTGGTTTCCGACGACCAGGCCGGCGTGATTTATCGCATCAGCTATAAAGACGCAAAAAACTAAGGCGGCTCGACCGGACGCGGGATTAACGCAGCGCTTCGATCAGCACCTTGCCTTCGCAACCATTCGGCGGCCGCACGTTCAGAATGTGAGCAAGAGTACGCCCCAAGTCCACTGTCTCGGAACTTCCGTATTTGCCCGCCTTCACCCATTTAGCGCCCATCATCATGAGCGGCACATTGGTGTCATAAGCCCAAGGCGAGCCGTGGGTCGCCGCGTAGGCCAGCGGCTTGGCAAACAGATACCAGTTCGGCTTGTTAATCACCACGATATCGCCGCTCAATTGCTGGTGCCAGGCCAGGTATACCTGTTTGCTCAGCTTGGTATCAGGGGTGTCGCCGTTTTCAAGCTGGGTGCGTGTGTACACGGCTTCCACGCCGGGGTAGTTTCTGAGGAAAACCGCGGCTGCGTTTTCCACGTCAGCGCGCTTCAGGCGTTGCTTGTCCACCAGATCATAATCCACGTACAGGGTGGGGTTCCACCAGGTGGTGATGTATTTGCCTTCGCCGAACTTTTTCGAAAGGGCGGTGTTGGTTTCCTCGATCATCTTCTCCGGATCAATGCGCCCCGCGTCCAGGTTTTTGGAAGCGCTGTATTCGGGGACGTTCATGAAGCCGTGGTCGGCGCTTAGGGTAATGATAACGTTGTCCAGCCCCACCCATTTGTCCATGAACTGGAAGAACTCGGCGAACACCAGGTCCAGCCTCAAGGTGTGATCCTGGGCCTGCTTGCTTTCCGCGCCGAACAGGTGATGCACGTAGTCGTGGCTGGTCCAGCTGATGGCGAGCAAATCCGTCACACCCGCCGGGTTCTTGCCGAGGTTCTCGCCTGCAATCACCGTCTTTACGAAATCGAGCGTCAGCAGGTCGCCGTACGGCGTCCACAACATCGCCTCGTAGTAACTTTTGCCTGGCGCATTCGCCCCACCGCTAATGGGGTGGGGAAACTTGGTTCCCAGGCCCTTGTAATTGGTGGACCAGGGACGGTCATCCGGCGCAGAACGGGCGTAAGCGGCATCCGACAGAAGTGGCGTCCACATTTTGCCGAAGTATTTGTCCTGGGGTTTGCTTTCGTAAAATTTCTTCCACCAGTCGGGGTAATCCCGCATGTAGTAGGTAGAGGTGATAAAGCGGCCAGTCTCCGGGCTGTGCATATAAGCTGTCCCCGCGTGACCCGCGAGCCCGATGGCGCTACGGTCCTTTCCGGAAATCGTGATGACCTTGGACATGCCGTTCTGGTAAATCAGCTCATCGCCCACGGTGGTGACCAGCATATTGCGCGGCGAAGTGCCGGCATGCTTGGGGGTGTTCTCGTCAATGTAATGGTGGTTGGGATCTTCGGTGGAATAGACTCGATCTTTGGTCTTCTTGTCCAACCAATCGTTGCCGATCACCCCGTGCTTATAGGGATGGGCGCAGGACAGCAGCGTGGCATGGCCCACTCCGGTGTAAGTGGTAGCGTGGCTGTAGTGGTTGTCCGAATACCAGGCGCCTTTGTCAATCAGGCGCTTCAAGCCTCCTTCGCTCAACTGATCATAGTATTTGGTAACCTGCTCCTGGGGAAAGCCGTCCACCACCATGAATACGACCAGCTTGGGCGGGGCCTTGCCTGCAGGAGCATCAGCCGCAACACCCGGCCCTGCCGCAATCAGCATAGGACCGAAAAGCAAAGACAGCACAACAAGGGATTTCAGTTTTTTGAATTCGAACATGGCTCTCTCTAAAGTAGTGGGTTGAGGCAGGTTTAGCGGTGCGGGATTTTTTTGATTCTAGTCCGTTGTAAATATTGAGTGAAATAAACTTTGATGATGGATTATGGCATAACTTTAATGGCCAAAATAATTCAGTATCATGTCAAGCATATGTCAGCCTGAGAAATACGAAGTGTTCGCCGAAGGCTGGCTGCAAGCGGCACTTCCCCATACGGTCTAACGGTCCCGACCTCTCAAGACCAACCGTAACACTCGGCTGCTACGCCCCCGGCGCACGATAGGCAACGGACTTCTTGCACGCCGCGTCAATCTCTTCCGGTGTAATAAGAGGAGTGGTTGACACCCGAGCGGCTCCCCTCGAGTTGACCACAAGACTGATCGCCGCGGCAGCGCTCGCATCGGGCACATCCATGATCGCAAAGACGTCAGGCTCGCTAAAAGCGTAGTAGAACGCTTCCAGTTTCCCGCCCAATCCCTGGATCATCTGTGCCACTGCCGCCTTCCGATTTGAACCGCCTTCTTTGAGCAGCCCCTTCGTTCCCTCCAACGTGTATGACGCTTTGATAAGGTACTTGGCCATGGTACACCTCCTGGTTTGACTTCTTCGACATGTTTCTCATTTCCAGCCTCAGACGCCAGGCAAAAAAGTAGTATATAAATCATGATAGTAATCGGCGGCTTGCGGTTCCAGCTTCACTCTGTTACCCGTGCGGCCATAAGCTGCAGCGCAATGTAATCGGTCTTGCCGCTCCCCAGCAGCGGCAGTTCTTTCATATGCACAATCCGGCGCGCCACCGCCAGATCCTGCGCGCCGAGCTCTCTCGCGGCGGAGTGCAGCAGCATGCGGCTCAGCTCCGGATCGGTGGTATAGAGCATTGTGGATTCCCCGCTCTCGACGACATGGATGATGGCGGCGTGTCGGTGTTGCGGCGAGGCTTTGCCGGCGATTTTTTCCACCACTTCCAGAGACACCATTTCCCCCGCCACCTTGGCGAAGCGCTTGATGCGGCCGATGACTGTGACGAACCCATCTTCATCCACTTCTACCACGTCGCCGGTGTTGTACCAGCCGGGGCCGAATTCGGAATGCGTGGGTTGCAACTCGCCCGGCCGCTCCTGCAGGTAATAGCCCAGCATGACATTCGGCCCGCGCACATGCAGCAAGCTGCCATGCCCAATGCCGGGTATTTTCTTTAGACGGAATTCGATTCCCTGCAGGAACCGTCCGACCGCGCCACGACGATAAGCCAGGTTGCTGTTGACCGCCAGCACCGGCGCGCATTCAGTGGCGCCATAGCCTTCCATAATGCGCAATCCGAATTTCTCCAGCCAAGTTCGCGCCACCTCTTCGCTTAATTTCTCCGCGCCGGAAATCACATAGCGCAGAGACTGGAAATCCTTCGGACTCGCAACCTTGGCGTATTCGCCGAGAAAGGTGCTGGTGCCGAACAGAAAAGTGCATTTGCGGCTGCCGGCAATTTCCGGAATAGTGCGATAGTGCAAAGGCGAAATGTAGATGAACACCCGCGTGCCCCCCAGCAGGGGCAGCAGCGCGCAGGCGGTAAGCCCGTAGGAATGGTAAATCGGCAGAGCATTGAGAAACTTGTCGGAGGGCACGACATCGACCACCGCCCTGATTTGCGCGATATTGGAGAGTATCGCCTTGTGGCTCAATGCCACGCCCTTGGGTTTGCCTTCCGAGCCCGAGGTATAAAGCACCACCGCCGGCTCATTAGGATCGCTCGCGCACATCGCCCGGTGCGGCCGCCACAGCGCCCGCAGCAGCCACAGTTTGTCGGCAAGGGTAAATGATTTCCGTACATCTTCCAGATAAACCAGCTTCACGTCATTCAGGCTGGGCACCACGGCGTGCAGTTTGGCCGCTTCCAGAAATTCCCGCGAGGTGATGACGGTCCGGATATTGGCGGCCGTGCACGCGCCGCGGATCGCCTCGATCCCCGAACTGTAGTTGAGCATGGCCGGAATCCGGCGCATGGCACTTAAGCCCAGAAACAGGCAAACGGTGACGATGAGATTGGGCAGCAGCACCCCGACGGTTTCCTGCTCCCTGCTCACGCGGCAGGCAAACCTGCCGAGCGCAAGGCTGGTCTTGAGCAGTTGTCCGTAGGATTGCTCCCCTTTCATGTCTTCGACCACCCGGCGGGCGCGGCCGTGCGTTTTAACCGCGTCAAGAAAAGCCTCGAACAGGGTTTGCGGCGAATCGGAAGTAGGCAGTGAATTTTGCATCAGGACAGCTTTTGAGCGCACGGCCCAGGCGCACCGGTCAGGGCCCGGAACAGAACACGGCAAAGAAGGCGTAGGAAAATCAAGGTTTAAGCCTAGAAGTTTTAAGTATTTTATAACAAATAAGGGGTGGCGGAACCTGGATCGACAGTCGGGGATGGCAAAATGTCCGAGCCGTGATAAAAAAGCAAAATCTATCAATTTGTTAGATTTGCTTTTTCGCGTAATATATTCTTAAATTGAATTTCACGGTTCGAAAAAACAATCGAGAAACAAAGGGGGTAACAAAACCCCCGCATCCTAAATCACTTTTACCGGAGATAAAACCATGGATATGAATGTCCCTCACGCTATGTTGCAGGTCCCCGACTTTATCGATCAGCCGGCTCTTGAAGGCATAGATCTGTCCTTTTCACCACAGCTTCACGTTCACTTTGATAAGGAGCAGCACGCCATGTGGTCGCGCTGGAACCCTGAACCGCGACCGTGCTTCAACCCGCGCTTGCTGGATGGGATCAAGCGTTATTACGACTTTCTGGCGCAGCGCGGCGGGGCCATCCAGGGCGGGCCCGAAGAATCCCCGGTGGAATACGTGGTGCTCGCCTCCGGCACGCCCGGCGTTTTCAATCTGGGCGGTGACCTCGATTTATTCAAGCAACTGATCGAGACGCGCGACCGCGAGGGCCTGTTGAATTACGGACGCGCCTGCGTCGAAGTACTTTACCGCAACTACATGGGCCATGATCTGCACGCCACCACCATTTCGCTGGTGCAGGGTGAATGCCTGGGGGGCGGCTTTGAAGCGGCGCTTTCCAGCGACGTAATCGTCGCCGAGAAAAAAGCGCGCTTCGGCTTCCCGGAAATCTTGTTCAACCTGTTCCCCGGCATGGGGGCCTATTCTTTCCTCAAGCGGCGGGTCGGCCAGAAAGTGACCGAGGAGCTCATCTCCAGTGGTAAAATCTACAGCGCTGATGATATGCTGGCGCTGGGCGTGGTGGATGTTGTTGCGGAGGACGGCCAGGGCGAAGCCGAAATCGCGGCGTTCATCAAGCGCCGGCAGAAAACCCACAACGGTTTCACCGCCCTGTCCCGGGTACGGCGGCGGATAGACCAGATCGACTACGCCGAGCTGCTGGATATCGTCGAGCTGTGGGTGGACAGCGCGTTGCGGCTTAACCTGCGCGATCTTAAGTTGATGCAGCGCCTGGTGTCGCGGCAAAACGGCATCGGCGACTCGCAGCAGATCCATTAAGCACCGTCGCGCCAGCGGAAAACGCCTTCCCGCGGGCATGGAACCTCTGATTAAGTCCATCGCGAATTGCGTTGCTGGCAAAATGCGGATGGATGCAAGGCGCACGACGAAGGTAGTACTCGAAGTACGACACCGAGGAGCGCAACGATGCAGACGCCGCATTTTACCGCAACCCGGAGGGACGGTTGCCGCAACCCGGTAGCTGAAGGCTTGTGTGCGGGAGTGGCAACACGAGCGCCCCGTTTGAGGGTGTTTACTGCGGCAACTTGCGCCCCTACCCGCGCCACGCTGCGCGAGACCGAGTCCGGGGCGCTTATCCGGGCGGTCTGCTTTGTCACTCGGCTTGCCAAGGGGGCCTGGCCATTGGCTGCGCCTCGCTTTGCGTGTGCGCTCGCGTACCGTCGCGCCTCGTAAGCGCGCAGGGGAGCGAGCGCAGCGCCGCCTCCGGGTCGCAAGTCCGAGGCTCCGCCTGCGGCGGCGCTACCTCGGAAAGCCGCCGTCGCAACCGCGTGGGACTTAATCAGAGGTTCCTTCGTTATGGACAAGGGGAGCATGATGGCGGGGAATGACTACACCATTCAGGAAGTCTCAGCCAATCTGGGCATCCCGATTCAGAAGCTGCGCCGCTGGGACGCGCTGGGGGTGCTGGTCGCGCATCGCAGCCACGGGGGGCATCGGCGTTATTCACGCGAGCTGATCGACCGCCTCGCCTCCGCTTCGGCGGTCGCCCATGTTTCCGACAGGCAATCGGGTGAACTCGCGGCGGTGAAGAAAACGCTGCGCGAAAAGCACCGCATCATCCAGTTGTTGCTGGAAAGCGAAAGCCGTTACCGCGACCTGGTGGAAACCTCGCACGACCTGATTTGGGCGACCGACGCCCTGGGCCGCTTCACCTACCTCAACAACGCCGCCCTGGAGGTTTTCGGGCTCAATCCCGAAGCGCTGCTGGGCCGCTGCTTCTTTGATTTCGAGGCGCGGCCGTCGCAGGTTTCCAACCGGCGCTTCTTGGCCACGCTCAAGCGTCACAACGAGGTCAAGAATTACATCACGCACCTGATTACCACTTCTGGTGACGATCGCTGGATCGGCATCAACGCCCGGCTGTTTCATGACGAAGAGGGACGCATCATCGGCATTCGCGGCACGGCGCGCGACATCACCGAGCAGCATCTCGCCGCGCTGCGTATTCAGCACATGTCGCAACACGACATGCTCACCGATCTTCCCAACCGCGCCTGCCTGCAGCAAACGCTGGAAGCCGCGATCCAGTCGGGACAGGTCGGCGCGCTGTTGTTTCTCGATATCGACAACTTCAAATATGTGAACGACAACTTCGGGCACCACGCCGGCGACCAGATGATTGGCGGCATCAGCGGAGCGTTGCGCGAAGTGATGAACGAGTTTGATGGCCAATTGTTTCGCATCGGCGGCGATGAGTTTGCGATTCACCTGCCCGCCGCCTTACGCAAGGCAGCCGTCGGTGTGGCGGAAAAAGCACTAGAATCCGTGCGTTACTACCGGTTCGTGCATGGCGGCAAGCAGCATGTAACCAACATGACCGCCTCGATCGGCATTGCGCTCTATCCGTTCCACGGCAACGATGTCGCCAGTCTGCTTTCCAACGTGGACATCGCCATGTACCAGGCCAAGGACCACGGCCGCAACGGCTACGCCCTGTTCGACCAGGACACGAAGAGCCTACGCAGCACGCACAAGCGCGTGCACTGGGCGAAGAAACTGCGCGATGCGCTGGACGAAGACCGCCTGTTGCTCTACTCCCAGCCGGTAGTGCGCCTGACCGACCGGAAACTCATGCACCAGGAAATCCTGTTGCGAATGCAAGACGAGCAGGGCAAAATCATCCTCCCCGGCGACTTCATTGAAATCGCGGAATCCATCGGGGTGATCCAGGAAATCGACATGCTGGTGGTGAAAAAACTCATTCACTACCTGCAAACCAATCCCGAAAAGGAACAAAAGCGGCGTTATTTCGTCAACCTGTCCCGCGCCAGCATTTCCGATCCGCGCTGGGTCAGGCGTTTCCAGCACATGCTCGGGGCCAACGACATTGTCCCCAGCCAGCTGGTGTTCGAGATCACCGAAACTGCGGCGATGTCGGAAATTGACGTCACGGTGTCCTTCATCCGCGAGCTCAAGGAAATGGGCTGCCGCTTCGCGCTGGATGATTTCGGCTCGGGCTTCAGCTCCTTCTACTACGTCAAGAAATTCGACGTGGATTACCTGAAGATAGACGGCAATTTCGTGCGCGACCTGGTTCACGATGAATCCAACCGCATTTTCGTGAAGGCGCTGAACGACGTGGCCAAGGGCCTGCACAAACAGGTCATCGCCGAATGGGTGGAAAACAAGGAAGTGCTGGACACCTTGATCGAGATGGGCACGCAATACGGGCAAGGCTACTTGTTCCAGCACCCCCTGCCACTGATACAGCCGCCTGTCTCCGAGCTGGATCAGCAACCCAGCGTCGCCTAGCCCGACCGCCTACTCAAAAGAAGGGTGTTATATCGCTCCTCTGTGCAACCGATCAAACCAGAACAAGCCGTTGAGAGTCTTGCCATCGGTGATCTTGCCTTCTTTCACCCAGGCCAGCAGAGTCGCCAAATCCAGCGTCAGCACTTCCAGAAACTCCCCATCATCGAGCTGACGTTCCCGCTGGCTCAAGCCCTGGGCGAGGTAAAATAACTGCTTCTCGTTGGAATAGCCGACGCAGGGGTAGGCGACCCCGAGGCATTGCCAGCGTTGCGCGACATAACCGGTCTCTTCCAGCAGCTCGCGCTTGGCGCATTGCAGCGGGTCTTCGCCGGGATCGAGCTTGCCTGCGGGCAACTCGTAAAAATGCTGCCGCAGCGCATAACGGTATTGCCACTCGATCACCAGATCGCCGTTATCCAGCACCGGGATGATCACCACGGCGCCGGGGTGGATCAGGTACTCGCGCACCGCTTCCTTCCCATCCGGCAAGCGCACCCGGTCTTCCCTTAGTTCGAAAAAGCTGCCGTGATGAACCGTTTTCGATGAAAGTCCGGTTTCACTGAAATCGGGTTCCTGCTTCGGGTAAGTCTTTTTCATGAATGTTTTCGCCACAAATAACGATAAACGAAACCGGGGTAAGCAAAAACCAGGAACAGGCACAGGGTAATGGCGTAAAACTCCCAGCTTTGTTCATGCACATTGCCGGCCCTGGCTTCCAGAAGATAACCCACGCCACCGACAATTAAATATAGCAATAAAACTTCGAGCAGCCGCCAGCCGAAATTCTTTACGCCGGATTTTGGGCGGATGACAAACAGGAGGCGCTCGCTGAAAAAAGGCAGGTTGGCGGCGATGAAAACCAGGAGCAGGAGAAAAACCATGCCTGCATTCACAGCGAGCGGGCAATCGAATTCACGCACAACGCCATGAGCGGTTGCGGCAGCACGCCGAGCACCAGCATGGCGAGCCCGTTGGCGCTGATGAGCAGGCGCGCGTCCGGCTGCGGCAGGATCGGCGCCTGATCCACCGGATCGTCGAAATACATGAGCTTGACGATGCGCAGGTAATAAAACGCGCCGATCAAGGTAAACAGCGCCGCCATCACCACCAGCCATACATAGCCCGCTTCCAGCGCCGCTTCGAACACCGACAGCTTGGCGAAAAAGCCGACGGTCGGCGGCACGCCGGCCATGGAGAACATCAGGAGCAGCATCATCAATGCATACCACGGATTGCGCGCATTCAACCCCTTGAAGTCGTCGAGGTTTTCCGCCTCGAAGCCTTCGCGGGAGAGCTGCAGAATCATGCCGAAAGAGCCCAGGCTCATCAACACATAGACCAGCATGTAGAACATCGCGGAACTGTAGCCGTTGAGGCTGCCGCTTAAAATCCCCAGCAGCATGAAGCCCATGTGCGAAATGGTGGAATAGGCGAGCATGCGCTTGAGATTGCTTTGCGCAATCGCCGTCACGTTGCCAATCGCCATTGACAGCACGGCGAGGATAATCAGCATCCCCTGCCAGTCCACGACCAGTCCCTGCAAGCCGATCACCAGCAGGCGCATCGCGAAGGCGAACGCGGCGAGCTTGGGCGCGGAACCAATGAAAAGCGTAATCGCAGTCGGCGCGCCGTGATAGACGTCGGGTACCCACATGTGGAACGGCACGGCGCCCAGCTTGAAGCCCAGGCCGGCGACGACGAACACCAGTCCGAACACCAGCACCGTCTTCTGCGGCACGCCCGCATGTATCGCTTTCGCCACCTGGGTGATTTCCAGCGAGCCGGTCGCGCCGTAAAGCATGGACATGCCGTAGAGCAGCAGGCCGGAAGCGAGCGCGCCCAGCACAAAATACTTCATCGCCGCCTCGGTCGCCGTGGCCGAATCGCGCTGCAGCGCCACCATCGCATACAGGCTAAGAGACAACAGCTCCAGCCCCAGATACAGAGTGAGGAAATGGTTGGCGGAAATCATCACCATCATCCCCAGCATGGCAAACAGGACCAGCGCGAAAAACTCGCCGCGGAACAAGCCGCGCAAATAAATGTAGGTGCGCGAATAGATAAGCATTACACACACCGATATATACACCATGATCTTGAGCACGTCGGCCAGGTTATCGGCGACAAACATGCGGCTGAAGCTGTAACGGATACCCGGCTCGCTCACGGCAACCGTGGCCACGGCGCAGCCTAACAGGGTGAGCTGCGTCAAATGATAAGTGATGAAACGCCGCTCGTCGCTGAGGCAGAGGTCAATCACCAGAATCAGCGATACCATCGCCAGGAGAAATATCTCCGGGTAGGCGGGCGTCAGATCAGGCACAACAAAATTCATACTAAACCTTTCACCGCAGAGGGCGCAGAGGAAAACAACGCAAATTCAAAAAAACATACAAGAATTTCTCCGCGCTCTCAGCGTTCTCTGCGGTTAATGAACCCAAATTCATAACTTGCTCTGCGCCACGTGCGCGAGCAGGTTGCCCACCGAGGCGTGCATCACTTCAGTGAAAGGCTTGGGATAAACGCCCATCCCCAGCACCGCCAGCGCCAATAAGCCCAGAAACAAAGCCTCGCGCAAGTCGATGTCGGCAAGCGCCTCGACATGGCGGTTCGCCACCGCGCCGAACATCACCCGCTGGTACATCCACAGCGTGTAGGCGGCGCCGAACACCAGCGTGGTCGCGGCCAGCGCCGCATACCAGACATTGACCTTGAGCGAACCTAGGATGACCATGAATTCGCCGACGAAACCGCTGGTCGCCGGCAACCCGGAGTTGGCCATGGCGAACAGCATGAATAAAGACGCAAACACCGGCATCTTGTTCACCACCCCGCCGTAGTCGGCAATCAGGCGCGAATGCATGCGGTCGTAGAGCACGCCGACGCACAAAAACAGCGCGCCGGAGATGAAGCCGTGCGAGAGCATCTGCACCAGCGCGCCTTCCACGCCATAGGCGTTGAAGATGAAAATGCCCAGCGTGACAAAGCCCATGTGCGAAACCGAGGAATAGGCGATGAGTTTTTTTAAGTCCGCCTGCACCAGCGCCACCAGTCCGATGTACACCACGGCAATCAGCGAAAGCGTAATCACGAAACCGGCAAGATAGTGGCTGGCGTCCGGCGCAATCGGCAGCGAAAAGCGCAGGAAGCCGTAACCGCCGACTTTCAGCAGGATGGCGGCGAGAATCACCGAGCCGCCGGTCGGCGCTTCGACGTGCGCATCCGGCAGCCAGGTGTGCACCGGCCACATCGGCACCTTCACCGCGAACGACAGGAAAAACGCAATGAAGAGCAGAATTTGCACGGTAAGCGAAAGCGGCAATTGGTGATAGTCAAGAATGGAAAAGCTGCCCCCGGAAGCGTTGTAGAGATAAATGAACGCCACCAGCATCAGCAGCGAGCCGAGCAAGGTATACAGAAAAAACTTGATGGCCGCGTAAACCCGGTTCGGCCCGCCCCACACGCCGATGATGAGGAACATCGGAATCAGCATCGCCTCGAAGAACACGTAGAACAGCACCGCATCCAGTGCGGAGAACACGCCATTCACCAGCCCGGCTATGATGAGGAACGCCGCCAGGTATTGCGCGACCCGGCTCTCGATCACCCGCCAGGCGGAGATCACGACCAGCAGCGTCATGAAGCTATTCAAGAGGATGAACAGCACCGAAATGCCATCCACGCCAAGATGATAATGCACGTTGAAGCGCGCGATCCAGGGATGCAGTTCAACAAACTGCATGCCGGCTACCGTGAGATCGAATTTGGCATAGAGCGGAAGCGTGACGAGAAAACCCAAAAGCGCGCCGGCGAACGCAATCCAGCGGGCCCTATTCGCATTGCGGTCGCCGCCGGTGGCGAGCACCAGGAGCCCGAACAGAATCGGCAGCCAGATGGCAAGGCTTAACAGCGGGAAACCTAATAGCATCTAGTGTCCGTTCTGCCGGTTAATCAGGGCCGCGCGAACCACATCAAGAGCACGAAAATGCCGATGATCATGGTGAAGGCGTAATGGTAAATGTAGCCCGATTGCAGGCGGCGAATCACGCCGGAAGCCAGCCGCACCACTTTCGCCGTGCCGTTCACGAAGAAACCGTCGATCACCGTGACATCGCCGACTTGCCACAAACCGCCGCCCACGCCGCGCGCGCCGCCGGCAAACAACCATTGGTAAAGCTCGTCGAAGTAGTATTTCCTGTCCAGCAGAGTGTAAATCGCGCTGAAGCGCTCGGCGATTTTCGCGGGCAAATCGGTGCGCAGGATATAGAGGTAATACGCCACGCCTATACCGGCGAGCGCCAGCCAGAACGGCAAGGCCGTGAAGCCATGAAGAATAAAGGCGAGCGCACCGTGATAATGTTCCTTCAAATGTCCCAGAACATCGTGCTCGGGCAGCGCCACAATGGCACTTCCGAAATGCCCGCCGAACAGCATTGGTTCAATATAGGTCCAGCCGGTATAGACCGAGGGAACGGCCAGCGCCACCAGTGGTACCCACACCACCCAGGGCGATTCGTGCAGATGCTCGCACGCATGCCCGTCCATACGTGGCTCGCCGTGGAAGGTCATGAACAGCAGGCGGAACGAATACAGCGCGGTGATGAACACGCCGAGGATGACGGCAAAATAAGCGAAACCCGAACCCGGGATGTGTGAGGCACCCACTGCTTCGATCAGGGCATCCTTGGAAAAAAATCCGGCAAAAGGCGGAATGCCGACCAGCGCCAGCGAGCCGACGACCATGGTCCAGTAGGTAATCGGCATGTATTTCTTCAAGCCCCCCATCTTGCGCATGTCCTGCTCGTGATGCAGGGCGATGATGACCGAGCCCGCAGCGAGGAACAGCAGCGCCTTGAAGAACGCATGTGTCATCAGATGGAAAATGCTCGCAGCGTAGGCGGAAGCGCCCAGCCCCACCGTCATGTAACCCAGCTGCGACAGCGTGGAATACGCCACCACGCGCTTGATGTCGTTCTGCACCAGGCCCAGGAGCGCCATGAACAGCGCAGTGATGCTGCCTATCACTAGCATCACCGACAGCGCGGTTGTCGAAAGTTCGAACAGCGGCGACATGCGCGCCACCATGAAAATGCCCGCGGTCACCATGGTTGCGGCGTGGATCAGCGCGGAAATCGGCGTCGGGCCTTCCATCGAATCCGGCAGCCACACATGAAGCGGGAACTGCGCCGATTTGCCCATGGCACCGACGAACAGCAGGATGCATATCAGGGTCATCACCCGCCACGGCTCGTCGGGAATAATTTCGATAGTTTGGCCGGCCAGCTGCGGCGCCTGCTTGAACACCGTGACGTAATCGAGCGTTCCGAAATAAGCGAGTATCAAAGCAACACCAAGCAGGAACCCGAAATCGCCGACGCGATTCGCCAGGAACGCTTTGAGGCCGGCGAAAATCGCGCTCTCGCGCGTGTACCAGAAACCGATGAGCAGATACGACACCAGCCCCACCGCTTCCCAGCCGAAAAACAACTGCAGGAAGTTATTGGCCATCACCAGCATTAGCATGGAAAAAGTAAACAGCGCGGTATAGCTGAAAAAACGCTGATAGCCGGGGTCGTCGCGCATGTAGCCGATGGTGTAGATATGCACCATGAGCGAAACAAAACTCACCACCGTCATCATGGTCGCGCTGAGTTTGTCGATCAGGAAACCGATTTCAAACGAGGTGCCGCCGGAAGTGAGCCAGGTGTATACAGTCCCGTTGAAGATATTCCCGTGCTCGACGTCCTGATAAATGCTCAGCGAGGCCACGAAGGAAATGGCGACGCCGATAATCGTCACCCAGTGCGCCCCGGCGCGGCCGATGACGCGGCCGAACAGTCCGGCGATGATGCTGCCAACGAGCGGCGCTAGCGGCACGAGGAGATATAAAGTCTGCATTGAAATCATAGTTAAGTGTTGAGTGTTGAGGGTTGAGTGTTGGGTGTAAAAGCAGACTTGCCGTTACCCTCAACTCTTAACACTGAACACCCAACTTTCATTTTCACCCCTTGAGGCGGCCCAAATCGTCGACGTTGATCGTCCGCAGGTTGCGGAACAGCACCATCAGTATCGCCAGGCCAATCGCCGATTCCGCCGCCGCCACCGTAAGGATGAAAAACACGAAAATCTGTCCCGCGATATCGTTGAGATAGTGCGAAAAAGCAATGAAATTCATGTTCACCGCGAGCAGCATCAATTCAATCGCCATCAGCAGGATGATGACGTTCTTGCGGTTCAAAAAAATCCCGACCACGCTGATGGCGAACAAAATCGCGCCGAGCACCAGATAATGCGACAACGAAATCAAGTATTGCCTCCCTTAACTTCTCTTCACCTCATTCATTTCTTCACTTCTTCACGTTTTTCCGCCGCCATTGAAACGATACGGATCCGGTCCTCGCGCCGCACCGCCACCTGCTTTGCCGGATCCAGGTATTTGGTGTCTTTGCGCCGGCGCAGCGTGAGCGCGATAGCGGCGACGATTGCCACCAGCAGAATCACCGCCGCGATTTCGAACGGATAAACGTATTGCGTGTAAAGCAGCCGTCCCAGCTCCTTGGTGTTGCTGTAGCCTGCGGCATGCGGCTCGGGTCCGGGCATCTTGTCCAAGCCGAAATACTTGAGCACCTGCGCCATTAGGTACACCAACACAATGGAGAGCGGCAAGCCGGCATAAAGCCCTTTCCAGAAACCTTCTCGCAGGCGGTCGAGATTGATGTCGAGCATCATCACCACGAACAGGAACAGCACCATTACCGCGCCGACGTAGACCAGCACCAGCGCGATGGCGAGAAATTCCGCCTCCAGCAGCAGCCACAGGCCGGCCGATGTAAAAAACGCCAGCACCAGGAACAAAGCGGAGTGCACCGGGTTGCGCACCGTGATCACGCACAGCGCAGCGGACAGCAGGACCGTCGCCAGAAAATAAAAAACGAAAGTCTGAAATTCCATAAAACCTTTCACCGCAGAGGACGCCGAGGACGCGGAGGACGCGGAGGAGAACCTTGAAAATTTTTAAGCAAAGGAGTCCGCAGAGAAAAACCTGCCGGGATTCGTCTTACTCTCCATGTTCTCTGTGACTTATGCTTTTGTTTTTCCTCCGCGTCCTCAGCGTCCTCCGCGGTAAATTGCTCTTATCTATAGGCCGCATCTTCAGCCCGCGCCTTGGCGATCTGTTCTTCGTACTTGTCTCCCACCGCCATCAGCATTTCCTTGGTGTAGATCAAATCGCCGCGCTTTTCTCCGTGGTATTCGAGCACGTGGGTTTCGACTATCGCATCCACCGGACAGGATTCCTCGCACAGGCCACAGAAAATGCACTTGGTCAAGTCGATGTCGTAGCGCGTGGTGCGGCGCGTGCCATCATCGCGCTGCTCAGATTCGATGGTGATTGCCAGCGCCGGGCACACCGCCTCGCACAGCTTGCAGGCGATGCAGCGCTCTTCGCCGTTGGGATAGCGGCGCAGCGCGTGCAGACCGCGGAAGCGCGGGCTTTGCGGCGTTTTCTCCTCCGGAAACTGCACGGTGATCTTGCGCGCGAACAGATGCCGGCCGGTGAGCCACATGCCTTTCACCAGCTCCAACAGGAGAAACGTGCGAAAGAATTCGACGATGCGTTTCATGATCATCCCCACACCCAGAAGCGTGTCTGCTGCCACGCGCCGATCACGAAAATCCACACCAGCGTGATCGGGATGAACACCTTCCAGCCCAGGCGCATGATCTGGTCGTAGCGGTAGCGCGGGAAGGTGGCGCGGAACCAGAGGAAGCAGAACAGGATAAACAGCACCTTGAACACCAGCCAGAAAATCCCGGGCAACCAGGTAAACGGCGCGAAATTAAACGGCGGCAGCCAGCCGCCGAGGAACATGACGGAGCACAGAGCCGAGACCAGGATCATGTTCGCGTACTCGGCGAGGAAAAACACCGCGAACGCCATGCCGGAATACTCGACGTGGTAGCCGGCGACGATTTCCGATTCGCCTTCCGCCACGTCGAATGGCGCGCGGTTGGTTTCGGCCACGCCGGAAATCAGGTACACCAGGAACAACGGAAACAGCGGAATGAAAAACCAGCTGAAGAGCCCCGCGCCGCTTTGCTGCGCCTTGATGATTTCCGACAAATTCAGACTGTGCGCAGCCATCAGCACACCGACCAGGGCAAAACCCATGGCGATTTCGTAGGAAACGATTTGCGCCGCCGAGCGCATCGCACCGAGAAACGCATACTTGGAATTCGACGCCCAGCCGGCGATGATGACGCCGTACACGCCCATTGAGGTAATCGCCAAGATGTAGAGCAGTCCGGCGTCGATGTTGGCGAGCACCAGTTCGGGCTGAAACGGCACCACCGCCCACGCCGCCAGCGCCGGCATGATGGCCATCACCGGCGCCAGCACGAACAGGAAGCGGCTGGCGCCGCTGGGGATGATGATTTCCTTGGTGAGCAGCTTGAACACATCCGCGATCGGCTGGGCCCACCCACCGAGCCATGGGATTCCAAAGAAAGTCACCCGATTCGGGCCGAGCCGCACCTGCATGTACCCAATCACCTTGCGCTCGGCAAAAGTGAGATACGCCACCGAAAGCAACAGCGGCACCACGATGGCAACGATCAAAGCCAGGGTCTTGGAGAAGGTAAGCGCATACGACCACCACTGCGGTCCGAAGAGTTCCTGCAGGAAGCTCATGCCGCGCGCTCCACGGTAATTTCGCCAAACATCGCGCCGAGATTCGCCGTCAACGGATGCGCACTGGCCACCCGCACGCAGTTTTCGGGCAATTTGTCGTCGCGGCGCGCAACCAACACCGCTATTCCCCGCCCTTGAGCGAGTTTAACCTTATCGCCTTCACGCAAACCCAGCCGCTCAAAGAGTTTTCCGTTGAGCCAGGCTGCGGGCGCAGCCGCATCGCGGGTCTTCTGCAGCGAAGCAGCGCGTCGCGCAATGGCGTCGGCCTGATAAATAGGCACTTCCGCGATCCGCTGCAAACCGCTTGAGCCCGGCGCTTCGATACCGGCAGAAATCGGCCGGCGCAGGCCATTGTTCAGGCGCGAGGGATCCACGCTGCCGTTAGGCAGGACTTCCGCCCGCACCTGCTCGATGCTTTCCTGCTCAAAGCCGGCAAGGCCAAGGAGATTCCCCAGCACGCGCAGCACTTTCCACGCCGGGCGGGTTTCACCCAGCGGCTTCACCGTGCCGCTGAAGCTTTGCGCCCGGCCTTCGGTGTTGATAAAAGTGCCGGCGGTCTCGGTGAAAGGTGCGATCGGCAGCAGCACCTGCGCGTATTCGACCGCCTTGTGCGTGTAAGCGCTCATCGCCACCACCAGTTCGGCCGAGCGCATCGCGGCAAGCGCCTGCTGCGGATCGTGGCAATCGAGCTCAACTTCGGCGTTAAGCAAGAGATAAGCCTTGAGCGGATTGTCCAGCATCGCTTTTGCCGGCTTGCCAGCCCCGTTATCAGGCACCGCGCCGGCGATGTAGCCGCCCAGGCTGTTTGCCGCTTCGCCAAAGAAACCGAATTTCGCGCCGGTAAGCGTTGCCAGCTCTTGAGCAAGCGCATGCAAAGCAGCCGCCTGCGGATGGTGCTGCGCGGTGTTGCCGAGGAATATCGCGACGTTCTTTCCCGAGAGCAGGCTATCTGCGATGCGATGCGCTTCCTGCGAAGGTTGGATTTCCTCAAGCTGCGCCGGGCAGGATGAATTTCTCGCGTCCACCGTCGCTTTCAGCACTTCCGCCAACGCTCGATTCATCATGCCCGGCGCGACAATGATTCGGTTCGCCACCGGCATCAGCAACTCATCGTCCGCCGGATTGATGAGGTTGAGCTGCATGCCGCGCTTCACCGTTTGGCGCAGACGGTGGGCGGTAAGCGGATGGTCCTTGCGCAGCGCGCTGCCGATAACCAGCACGCGGTCGAGTGAATTGAGATCGGCGATTTTCATCCCCAGCCAGGGCGCGCCCTGCCTTGCGTCATCTGCGCTGAAATCGGATTGCCGTAAACGGAAATCCACATTGCCGCTGCCCAGGCCGCGCACCAGCTTCTGCAGCAGATAAAGTTCCTCCAGGGTACTGTGCGCAGTGGCGAGCGCACCTATCGCTTGCGCGCCATGTGAATTTTTAATTTGTTTAATTTTGTTTGCAATGTACTCCAGCGCCGTCTGCCATTCCACTTCTTTCCACTCGCCGTCTTGCTTCAACATCGGCCGGGTCAGGCGCTCCTCCGAATTCAGTCCTTCGTAGGAAAAGCGGTCCCGGTCGGAAAGCCAGCATTCGTTGATTTCCTCGTTCTCGCGCGGCAGCACGCGCATAACCTTATTTTCCTTCACCTGCACGATGAGGTTCGAACCGAAACTGTCGTGCGGGCTCACCGACTTATGGCGCGACAATTCCCAGGCGCGCGCGGTGTAGCGGAAAGGTTTTGAGGTGAGCGCGCCCACCGGGCAGAGATCGATCATGTTGCCCGAGAGCTCCGAGTCCACCGTTTTTTCGACGAAGGGCATGATTTCCACATGTTCGCCGCGCCCCACCATGCCGAGCTCCATGACGCCGGCGATTTCCTGGCCGAAGCGCACACAACGCGTGCAGTGGATGCAGCGCGTCATGTCGGTGGCAATCAGCGGCCCCAGGTTCTTGTTCACCACCACGCGCTTTTCTTCCTGATAACGCGAGGAACTGCCGCCGTAGCCCACCGCGAGATCCTGCAGCGGGCATTCGCCGGCCTGGTCGCAGATCGGGCAGTCGAGCGGATGATTGATCAGCAAAAATTCCATCACGCCCTTCTGCGCATTCACCGCCTCGTCGGAATGAGTAAACACCTTCATGCCGCCGGTGACCGGAGTAGCGCAGGCAGGCAGCGGCTTAGGCGCTTTTTCCACCTGCACCAAACACATGCGGCAGTTGGCGGCGATAGAAAGCTTTCGGTGGTAGCAGAAATACGGAATGAAAATGCCGAGCCGGTTGGCGGCATCCATGATGGTGCTGCCTTCCGTCACTTCGATCTGCTTGCCGTCTATTTCAAGCTGTAACATGACGATCCTAGGCGTATGCGGGAACCAGGCACTGCTTATGCTCGATGTGGTGCTGGAACTCGTCACGGAAATGGGTAATGAAGCTTTTCACCGGCAGCGCGGCGGCATCGCCCAGTGCGCAAATGGTGCGCCCCGCGATGTTGTCGGCGACGTTGAGCAGCAGATCCAGATCTTCCGGCTTTCCCTGGCCGTGCTCGATGCGGTTCACCACCCGGTAGAGCCAGCCGGTGCCTTCGCGGCACGGCGTGCACTGGCCGCAGGATTCTTCGAAATAAAAATAGGAAAAACGGAGCAGCGCCCTCACCATGCACACCGTCTCATCCATGATGATGACCGCGCCCGAGCCCAGCATCGAGCCCGCCTTGACGATGGAATCGTAATCCATGTCGGTGGCGAGCATGATATGCGCGGGCAATACCGGCATCGAAGAGCCGCCGGGAACGCAGGCCTTGAGTTTTCTCCCGTCGCGCACACCGCCCGCCAGCTCGAGCAGTTTCGCAAACGGCGTGCCTAGCGGCACTTCATAGTTGCCCGGGTTGTTCACGTGGCCGGAGACTGAAAAAATCTTGGTGCCGCCGTTATTGGGCTTGCCGGTGCTCAGGAATTTTTCGCCGCCGTTCAAAATAATGTAAGGAACGGCGGCGAAGGTTTCGGTGTTGTTGATGGTGGTGGGTTTCCCGTACAAGCCGAAGCTTGCGGGAAAAGGCGGCTTGAAGCGCGGCAGGCCTTTCTTGCCTTCCAGCGATTCCAGCAACGCGGTCTCTTCGCCGCAGATGTAGGCGCCGTAGCCGTGATGATTGTGAAGCTGGAAGCTGAAATCGGTGCCCAGAATGTTGTCGCCGAGAAAACCCGCACCGCGCGCCTCTTCCACCGCCTCTTCCATGCGCTCGAAGCAATCCCACACTTCGCCGTGCACGTAGTTGTAGCCGGTTTTCACGCCCATCGCGTACGCCGCAATCGCCATGCCCTCGATGAAGATATGCGGGTTGTAGCGCATGATGTCGCGGTCCTTGAAGGTGCCCGGCTCGCCCTCGTCGGAATTGCACACCAGATACTTGACGCCGGAGAAACTTTTCGGCATGAAGCTCCACTTAAGTCCGGTCGGGAAACCCGCGCCGCCGCGTCCGCGCAGCGCGGATTTTTTTACTTCGTTGATGACCTGCTCCGGCGGGATTTTTTCGGACAGTATTTTCTTCAACGCCGAATAGCCGCCGCGCCGGATGTAATCGCCGATGCGCCAGTTCTTGCCATCGAGGCCGGCAAGAATGATCGGATTGACGTGGCGACCGTGCAGGCAGGTCATTTTTTCAGTTCCTGAAGCAACACATCGAGTTTTTCCCGGGTCATGAAGCTGCACATGCGCTTGTTGTTGACGAGCAGCACCGGCGCATCGCCGCAGGCGCCCAGGCACTCGCCCTCTTTCAGCGCAAACTGGCCGTCCGCCGTGGTCTC
Source organism: Burkholderiales bacterium (assembly GCA_035543335.1). Classification (NCBI taxonomy): domain Bacteria; kingdom Pseudomonadati; phylum Pseudomonadota; class Betaproteobacteria; order Burkholderiales; species Burkholderiales bacterium. The sequence continues at coordinate 32,313 of DASZZH010000041.1, read as the reverse complement.
GTTGAAATCCACTCCGAGTTTATTTTTCAGATAATCCGCCGCGATATTGGCGCCGGAAAGCGTGCAAGGCAGATTGGTGCAAATGGTGATCTTGTATTTGCCGGCGGGCTCCAGGTTGTACATGGTGTAAAACGTCGCCACCTCGTACACCGCAATCGGCGGCATGCTTAAATATTGCGCCACGAAATCCATGGTCTCGGTGGACAGCCACCCTTTCTCGTCCTGCGCGATCGTCAGCGCCGCTATCACCGCCGACTGTTTTCGGTCAGGCGGATATTTGACGATGGCTTGGTCGATTTTGGCGAGCGACTCGGGGCTCAGGATCATGGGCGCGTTCATCGGTCAATTTCCCCAAATACAATGTCCTGGCTCCCTATAATCGCCACCACGTCTGCAATCATGTGGCCTCTTGCCATTTCATCCAGAGCGGCGAGGTGCGGAAAAGCCGGCGCGCGGATTTTCAGGCGGTAAGGCTTGTTGGCGCCGTCGGAAACGAGATAAATGCCGAATTCGCCCTTGGGCGCTTCCACCGCGGCATAGGCCTCGCCTTCGGGCACATGGAAACCCTCGGTGAAGAGCTTAAAATGGTGAATCAGTTCTTCCATGCTCTGCTTCATCTCCAGACGCGAGGGCGGCGCAATCTTGTGGTTGTCGGTGATCACCGGGCCGGAATTTTTTCTAAGCCAGTCGATGCACTGCCTGACGATGCGGTTCGACTGGCGCATTTCCTCGATGCGCACCAGATACCGGTCGTAGCAATCGCCGTTCACGCCCACCGGGATGTCGAATTCCATCCGGTCGTAGACTTCGTAAGGCTGCTTCTTGCGCAAGTCCCACTCCACCCCCGAGCCGCGCAGCATCGGGCCGGTGAAGCCGAGCGCCCTGGCGCGCTCCGGAGACACCACGCCGATGCCGACGGTGCGCTGCTTCCAGATGCGGTTGTCGGTGAGCAGCGTTTCGTATTCGTCCACGTATTGGGGAAAGCGGTTGGTGAAATCCTCGATGAAATCCAGCAGCGAGCCCTGGCGGTTGGTGTTGAGTTTCGCCACCTCCGCAGCACTGTGGATTTTTGAAGCCTGGTATTGCGGCATGCTCTCCGGCAGGTCGCGGTACACGCCGCCCGGACGGTAATAAGCCGCATGCAGGCGCGCCCCGGAAACCGCTTCGTAGCAATCCATCAGGTCCTCGCGCTCGCGAAAAGCATAGAGAAACACCGTCATCGCACCGACATCGAGGGCGTGCGCCCCGAGCCACAGCAGATGGTTGAGAATGCGCGTGATTTCGTCGAACATGACGCGGATGTATTGCGCGCGCAGCGGCACGTCGAGGCCCAGCAGTTTTTCGATAACCATGACGTAGGCATGCTCGTTGCACATCATCGACACGTAGTCGAGCCGGTCCATGTACGGCACCGACTGCAGGTAGGTCTTGTGCTCGACGAGCTTTTCGGTCGCGCGGTGCAGCAGCCCGATATGCGGGTCGGCGCGCTGGATCACCTCGCCGTCAAGCTCCAGCACCAGCCGCAGCACGCCATGCGCCGCCGGGTGCTGCGGCCCAAAATTCATCGTATAGTTTCTAATTTCGGCCATATTCAATGGACCGGATTCATCCCTTTCTGAATCCTTCGGAATCGGCGTAATTCTCCTCGCGCACCACACGCGGCACGTTGTTGCGCGGATCGATCGTCACCGGCTGATAGATCACCCGCTGCAAATCCGGGTCGTAGCGCATTTCCACATTGCCGGAGAGTGGGAAATCCTTGCGGAACGGATGGCCGATAAAGCCGTAATCGGTGAGGATGCGCCGCAAATCGGGATGACCGGTAAAGACCATGCCGAACAAATCAAATGCCTCGCGTTCGTACCAGTTGGCGGAGGGCCACACTGAAATCAGCGAATCGAACACCGGGAACTGATCATCCTCGGCAAACGCTTTAACCCGCAGCCGCCAGTTGTGAGTGAGCGACAGCAGGTGGCACACCACCGCAAAGCGCGGCCCGTTCCACGCGCCATCGCCGTAATCCTGGTAGTCCACGCCGCAGAGGTCGCTTAATTGCTCGAAACGGAGATCCGAATCGTCGCACAGCACGCGTGCCGCGGCCGACCAGTCTACGGGTTTGACGGTAATGGAGATTTCGCCAACCGCTTCGCGCAAATCCATGATGCGTTCACCCAGGGCATTTTTCAGGCATAGCGAGAGGGTTTCGAGGCGGGAGGTCATGAGCGGTCAACCTCAGCGGGCAATCGTGTTGGTGCGCTTTATCTTGTTTTGGAGCTGGATGATTCCGTACAGCAGTGCTTCCGCGGTGGGCGGGCAGCCGGGCACGTAAATGTCAACAGGCACGATGCGGTCGCAGCCGCGCACCACCGAGTACGAATAGTGATAATAGCCACCGCCGTTGGCACAGGAGCCCATGGAAATCACCCAGCGCGGCTCGGCCATCTGGTCGTACACTTTTCTGAGCGCCGGCGCCATCTTGTTGCACAGCGTGCCGGCGACAATCATCACGTCGGACTGGCGCGGACTCGGGCGGAACACGATGCCGAAGCGGTCGAGGTCGTAGCGCGAGGCGCCGGCGTGCATCATTTCCACCGCGCAACAAGCGAGCCCGAAGGTCATCGGCCACAGCGACCCGGTGCGCGTCCAGTTGATGAGGTCATCCAGCTTGGTCGTGACAAAGCCTTTTTCCAGCACGCCCTGTGTATCCATGTTCATTCCCACTCTAACGCACCTTTCATCCACTCATAGATAAAGCCGACCACCAGGATGGCGAGGAAAATCATCATTGAGACAAAACCGAACATTCCGATTTCCTTGAGCACCACCGCCCAGGGAAAAAGAAAGGCGATTTCCAGGTCGAACAGGATAAACAGAATGGCGATGAGGTAATAGCGCACGTCGAACTTCATGCGCGCGTCCTCAAACGCTTCGAATCCGCACTCGTAGGGGGAAAGCTTTTCGCTGTCGGGGCGGTTGGTGCCCAAAAGCCCGGGTTGCGACAGCAACCAGCTGATCATCATCGGAAGCACGCCGACAGCCAGCCCGACCAGAATAAACAGCAAGATTGGAAAATAGTTTTCCAGCATGTTTGCTTCAGGATTGAGGATTCAAGATTCGGGATTCAATCAAAGGAACTCCGCCAATCCAGCCGTTAATTTATGACCTCTAATGTCGCTTCAAGTTCGGAATATCATGATCGGTGCGGTACTTAAACCCTGAATACCCGCTCCCGAATCCTGCATTCGTGGTGCCGATGATGAGACTCGAACTCATACGGCTCTCGCCACCGCCCCCTCAAGACGGCGTGTCTACCAATTCCACCACATCGGCATACATTCAGGGGCTAGGGGTTAGGGGCTAGCTAAAAACCAAAACGTTTCATCCGATGGACGCTTGCCGCTGCTTCCTAATCCCTAACCCCTGATCCCTGACCTTTTCCCTACTTCGGTATGTCCTTGGCCTTGGAATCGCCCTCTGCAGCCGGCGGCGCAGGCTTGCTGGCCGGCGACGCAACCGGTACTTCCTTATGCAGCTCCATCACACCCCTGCTGTCGCCCTTGTGGCTGGAAAGATAAGTCAACCCCAGGCTGGTGACACAAAACACCGCCGCCAGTACCGCCGTGGTGCGGCTCAGGAAATTCGCGGAACCCGTGGCGCCGAAAAGGCTGCCGGAAGCACCGCTGCCAAAAGCCGCTCCGGCATCCGCACCCTTGCCATGCTGCAGCAGCACCAGGCCGATGATGGCGAGTGCGGTAAGCACGTGGACAATCCAAATCAAGGTTTCCAACATTTCCTCCAGCCTCTATTTATTGCGCGACGTCGCAAATCGCCAGAAATTCGTCCGCATTCAGCGAGGCGCCGCCAATTAAACCGCCGTCGATGTCCGGCATGCTAAAAAGCTCCTTGGCATTGCCCGCTTTCACGCTGCCGCCGTACAAAATTAAAAGTTGCTTCGCCACATCCGCGTTTTGTACCGCAATCTTGTTGCGGATGAACGCTTGCACTTCCTGTGCCTGAGCGGGCGTTGCGGTTTTGCCGGTGCCTATTGCCCAAACCGGCTCATACGCCAGCACCGCGGAACCCAGCGCGGCCACTCCGGCAAGTTCCAGCACGGCGTCAAGCTGCGTCGCCACCACCGGTTCCGTTTTTCCGGCTTCGCGCTCGGCGAGCGTCTCGCCCACGCACAAAATCGGAATCAATCCCGCCGCCTGGGCCGCCTTGAATTTACTTGCCGCCAGACGGCTGTCCTCGCCATACAGCGTGCGCCGCTCCGAATGCCCGACAATCACATAGCGGCAGCCGAAATCTTTCAGCATCGCGCCCGATACTTCGCCGGTATAGGCGCCGGAATCAAACGGGCTCAGATTCTGCGCACCCCAGGCGATGCCGCTCTCATGCAGGATGACGCGCGCCTGAAACAGGTAGGGAAACGGCACACACATCGCATACGCCACGTCGCGCGCCGGGTTTAAGCCGGTTACCAAGGCATCGAGCAGGACCTTGTTACTCACAAGGCCGCCGTGCATTTTCCAGTTGCCGGCGACCAGCTTTTGGCGCATCCGTATCCTTGGCGATAAACCTTTCAAATTTTACTCGCGAATGACCCGAGGGTCAATTTTGAGTGGGAAAATCCGCGCCGCAATCAAGCGGATTTAGTATTGAGAGAACAGGAAGGTGGGACTTCATCGGCGGGTGTGAGCATTCCCGCAACGCTTCAAGATAAAAAAGCCAAAAGTTATTTCACTGCGGCTTCGCGAACCGCTTGGGCGATGGTATCGGCCCAGTGCTTGACCTTGTTCTGCGGCTGGCCTTCCACCATTACTCGCACCACCGGCTCGGTGCCGGAAGCGCGCAACAGCACCCGGCCTTCATCGCCGAGATCCGCCTCGGCCCGGTTGAGCGCCGCTTTCACCGGCGGTTGCTCACGGAAATCGAATCCTTTCGCGACTTTGACGTTCACCAGCACTTGCGGATAGAGCACGAGATCACGAGTGAGTTCAGCCAATCCCTTGTCGTAAGCGCGCAAGGCACAGAGCACTTGCAAAGCGGAAATGATGCCGTCGCCGGTGGTGTGCTTGTCGAGGCAGATGATATGGCCGGAATTTTCCCCGCCAAGCTGCCAGCCCTTTTCCAGCAACAGCTCCAGCACATAACGGTCGCCGACGGCGGCGCGGGCAAACGCTACCCGCAGTTTCTCCAGCGCGCGCTGCATGCCGAGATTGGTCATGACCGTTCCCGCCACGCCGCCCTTGAGCGTACCCTGCTGCTGGCGGTGTTTGGCGATGACGAAGAGCAACTGGTCGCCGTCATAGGTTTTGCCGCCGCCGTCGGCCATCAACAGGCGGTCGCCGTCGCCATCGAGCGCGATGCCAAGATCGGCTCGATGTTCCTTGACCGCCTCTAGCAGCGACCCGGGATAAGCGGCGCCGCATTCCTGATTGATGTTCAAGCCGTCCGGCTGGTTGCCAATCGCAATCACGTCGGCGCCGAGTTCGTGAAACACGTGGGACGCAATGTGGTAAGTCGCACCATGCGCGGTGTCCACCACCAGGCGCAGGCCGCGCAGGTCGAGATCGGAGGGAACTGTGCTTTTGCAGAATTCGATGTAACGGCCCGCAGCGTCGTCGATGCGCCTGGCCTTGCCGAGCTGCGCCGAGGCGTTGCAGTTGAGTGGCTTTTCCAGCTCGGTTTCGATGGCCAGCTCGATGTCGTCGGCCAGCTTCAGCCCTGTGCCGGAGAAAAACTTGATGCCGTTATCGTTATACGGATTGTGCGAGGCGGAAATCACGATGCCCGCCGAGAGCCGCAACGCGCGCGTGAGATAGGCGACAGCCGGCGTCGGCATCGGCCCGACCAGCAGCACATCCACGCCCGCCGCGGAAAGGCCGGCTTCGAGGGAAGACTCCAGCATGTAGCCGGAAATACGCGTGTCCTTGCCGATCAGCACCGCGGCGCGCTCCGCAGTGCTTTTGCTCATGCCCGCGATCACCTTGCCCGCCGCGTAGCCCAGGCGCATGACAAAATCCGGGGTGATGGGCGCCTCGCCCACTGTTCCCCTTACGCCGTCGGTGCCGAAATATTTCCTAGCCACAATCGTTTTCCTGATTTGATTGTTATCCGTCCAAAGACAGGTGAATGGTGAATAGTAAACAGCAAACGGTCAACCCCCATCGCCTGCCATTTACTGTTCACTGTTCACCGCCCTATACACCGCAAGCGCATCTTTGGTGGCCTTGACATCGTGCACCCGCACGATCGCCGCGCCTTGGCTCACCGCAAGGATCGCCGCCACCACGCTCACCTGCACCCGGTCGTACACTTCCAGTCCGAGGATTTTTCCCAATAGCGATTTGCGTGACACGCCGATCAACACCGGCACGCCAATCGATTTCAAGCGGCTGATATTCTTCAGCAAGGCCAGATTATGCTCGAGGTTCTTGCCAAAACCGATGCCCGGATCAATGCAGATGCGCTCCCTGGCCACGCCCGCGGCCTCTGCCGCCGCGACCCTTGCCTTAAGAAAATCGGCAACCTCAGTGAGCACATCTTCGTACTGCGGGTTTTGCTGCATGGTCTTGGGCTCGCCCTGCTTGTGCATCAGGCACACGGCGGTGTCGGATGCGGCGACCGATTCCATCGCCCCCGGTGCCAGCAGGGCGTTGACATCATTGATCATGGACGCTCCTGCGGAGATTGCCGCCCGCATCACTTCGGGTTTATAGGTGTCCACGGAGACGGGAACATTAACGCCTTTTAATCCTTCCAGCACCGGCAATACCCGCTGTAATTCCTCATCCAGGTTTACGGGTTCCGCACCCGGACGGGTGGATTCACCGCCGATGTCCAGAATATCCGCGCCCTCCTCGACCAGTTGTTTGGCGTGATTGATGGCGGCCGGTGTCGAGACCAACTTGCCGCCATCGGAAAATGAATCGGGTGTGACGTTGACTATCCCCATGATCAGGGGACGGGAGAGGGACAAACTGAATTTGCCGCACCGGAAAAACATAGGGGTTAAGGACTAGAGGCTAGGGGCTAGAAAATTCGAGCTCAGAGCCTTGCCTATTCCCTAATCCCTGACCCCTGGAATCTCAGGTTTCCCGTGCCGGCTGCTGGGTGGTAGCGGTTCCGCCCGCCGGTGGGATGTCCTGGCTGGGTTGCGGAGGCTGCACCGGTTTAGGCGGCCGCGGCGGGCGGCCTTCCATGATATCGTTGATCTGGTCGGAGTCAATGGTCTCCCATTCCAGGAGGGCTTTCGCCATCGCTTCTACCTTGTCGCGGTTTTCCTCGATCAGTTTGCGCGCCAGCGTATATTGCTGGTCGATGATGCGACGGATTTCGGCATCTACTTTCTGCATCGTCGTTTCGGAAACATTTTTGTGTGTGGTGATGGAACGGCCAAGGAACACCTCGCCCTCGTTCTCGCCGTACACCATCGGGCCCAGGGATTCGCTCATGCCCCAGCGCGTCACCATGTTGCGCGCCATTTCGGTGGCGCGTTCGAAATCGTTGGACGCGCCGGTGGTCATCTGCCCTATGAACACTTCCTCGGCGATGCGTCCGCCGAACAGCACCGAAATATTTTGCAGAATATGCTCGCGGTCTAAGCTGTAACGGTCTTCCTGCGGCAGCTGCATCGTGACCCCAAGAGCGCGGCCACGAGGAATGATGGTGACCTTGTGCACCGGGTCGGTTTTGGGCAAAAGCTTCGCTACCACCGCATGGCCCGATTCGTGGTAAGCGGTATTGCGGCGCTCGTGCTCGGGCATGACCATCGAGCGGCGCTCGGCGCCCATGATGACCTTGTCCTTGGCGCGCTCGAAGTCGTCCATGTCCACCAGGCGCTTGTTGAACCGCGCCGCGAACAGCGCCGCTTCGTTAACCAAGTTGGCCAAGTCGGCGCCGGAAAAACCAGGCGTGCCGCGCGCCAGGATGTCCGCCCTGACGTCGGGGGCAATCGGCACTTTGCGCATGTGCACCAGGAGAATCTTCTCGCGGCCGCGGATGTCGGGAAGCGGCACCACCACCTGCCGGTCAAAGCGGCCGGGGCGCAACAGCGCCGGATCCAACACATCGGGACGGTTGGTCGCTGCAATCACGATCACGCCGACGCCGGTCTCGAACCCGTCCATCTCGACCAGCAGCTGGTTCAGCGTCTGCTCGCGCTCGTCATTGCCGCCGCCCAAGCCCGCGCCACGCTGGCGGCCCACGGCGTCGAGTTCATCGATGAACACGATGCACGGCGCGTGTTTCTTCGCCTGCTCGAACATGTCGCGCACGCGCGCCGCGCCCACGCCGACGAACATTTCCACGAAGTCGGAGCCGGAGATGCTGAAGAAAGGCACCTTGGCTTCACCCGCGATGGCGCGCGCCAGCAAGGTCTTGCCGGTACCGGGGTTGCCCACCATCAAGACGCCCCTCGGAATGCGTCCACCCAGCTTCTGGAACTTGCTTGGATCGCGCAGGAAATCGACGAGTTCGGAGACTTCTTCCTTGGCTTCCTCGCAGCCGGCGACATCGGCGAATGTGACTTGATTATTGCTTTCATCCATCATGCGCGCGCGGCTCTTGCCGAAGGAAAATGCGCCGCCGCGCCCGCCGCCCTGCATCTGGCGCATGAAGAAAATCCACACGCCGATAAGCAGCAGCATCGGGAACCAGGAAACGAAGATGTTCACCAGGAGCGAAGGCTCCTCATCCGGCTTGGCTTCGATAATCACGCCGTTTTTGAGCAAATCGCTCACCAGCCAGGGATCGGAAGGCGAATAGGTGACGAACCGCTTGCCGTCGGTCTTTACCCCTTTCAGGGTGCGGCCTTCGATGGTGACCTTGGCGATGTGGCCCTGTTTCACCTCGTCGATGAATTGCGAATACTCCATCGGCGTTTGCGCCGCTTGCCGCTGGCTGAATTGGTTAAAGACGGTCATCAATACCAGCGCAATCACCAGCCAGATCGCCAGATTTTTGACTAAATTGTTCAAATTCGCTCCTGAAATCCAAAAAATGAAAGTTAGCCAGACCTATTCTATCCCTATTTCCCGTCCAGTGTCAGTCCCTTGGGCCATGGAACCTCTGATTAAATCCCACGCGGTTGCGACGGTGGCTTTCCGGGATGGGGTGCGCGAAGCGAGGCGCTGCCAAGGGTCATCCCCCTTGGCAAGCCGAGCGACAAAGCAGACCCGCCCGGACAAGCCCCGTCCCTCCGGGTTGCGGCAAAATACGGCATCTGCGTCGTTGCGCTCCTCGGCTTCGTAGTCCGGGCTACGACCTTCGTCGCGCGCCTCGCATCCGTCCACATTTTGCCTGCAACGCAATCTGCGGAGGACTTAATCAGAGGTTCCTTAAGCCCTTGCCCAGCAGGTAGATTTCACTCGATCGGTCGCGCGAGGCCTTGGGTTTGCGCGAAACCACCTCTTTGAAGCTGCGGCGCATCGCGGCAACAAATTGCTCAAATGCTTCGCCCTGGAAGAGTTTGACCAGCAGCTTACCTTGCGGTTGCAGCACATTCTCTGCAAATTTCAGCGCCAGTAAGGCCAATTCCACCACGCGCGCCTGGTCGCTGCTTGCCACACCGCTAACATTGGGCGCCATGTCGGAAATTACAAGGTCCGCGGTTTTTCCCTGCAGCCTGCGGCGCAGTTCCTGCAAGACCACCTCTTCGCGAAAATCGCCCTGAATGAAATCCACGCCAGCAACTGGCCGTATTTCCAGCATATCCAGCGCAATCACCCTGCCGCGCGGGCCCACCTTCTCCGCCACCACCTGCGTCCAGCCGCCGGGCGCCGCGCCGAGTTCCACCACGGTCAGGCCCGGCGAGAGCAACTTGTCGCGCGCGTCGATTTCCAGCAGCTTGAAGGCGGCGCGCGAGCGGAAGCCTTTCTGTTTGGCGCGCTTCACGTAAAGGTCATTGACATGCTCGCGCATCCAGGCGCTGCTGGTTTTGGAGCGCTTCATTCGCTAGACTTGCCTGTTGAGGAAATCATGCCAACACTTAATCCCGGTGAACGCCGCTCATTGCGCGCCAAGGCGCACGCACTCAAGCCGGTGGTGATCATCGGCGAAAGCGGTCTTACGCCCGCCGTGATGCGGGAAATCGACCTGAGCCTCAACCACCATGAATTGATCAAGGTCAAGGTTGCGGGAGAAGATCGCGCGCGGCGGGAAAACGCGCTGGAAGAAATTTGCACCAGCCTTAATGCAGCCCCGGTGCAGCACATCGGCAAAATACTCGTCATTTACCGCAAAACACCGGAGGCCAAGCCAGCGAAAAAACCGCGCGCCAAGCCCGGCAAAAGACGCCAAGAGCCGCGAGCACGATAGATAACGGTTCCCTCTAGGGCGCCGCTTTGGGCTGCAGCAGCACCAGCGCCAGCCCCAGCGCGCTTTCCATGAGATAAAGCACGTTGCCCACACCGTGCCAGGTGGCAAAGCGGTCCTTGAACGCGCTTTCCACGATTTCCTTCGCCAGCGACTGCTGTTTCAGGCTTTCCATGACCGGCTGCACGCCGAAGTACCCGATCAGCGTGAGCAGCAGCATCAAGAGCGTAATCCAGAAAAACCATTGCTTGAGCGAATACACCCCCTGCCGGATGACGCGGAACAACAACAAATACGCGCCGCAGGCCATCCCCACATAGGCCACCAGGGTGAACATCCTTGCGGCGAGCGTCCCCGCCAGCGCGCGGTCGTCGAGAAAATAAAAGAGAACAGGCGCAGCGATGTAACCCACCGCCCACAAGGCGCCGACCCAAAGGGTTACTGCTATCCAGTGCAGGCTGTCGGCAAGATCACTCACGGTGGCCCCCTTAAATATATTTCACGTCGAGGATTTCATACTGGCGCACCCCGCCCGGCGCCTGTACTTCCGCCACGTCGCCGGGGTATTTGCCGATTAAAGCGCGCGCAATCGGCGAGCTGATGGAAATCTTGCCGTGCTTGATCTCCGCCTCGTCGTCGCCGACGATCTGGTAAGTCAGGGTGCCCCCGCCGCCCATGTCTTCCAGTTCGACGGTGGCGCCAAACACGCAACATCCGTCCGCATCCAGCAGCGCGGGATCGATGATCTGGGCGTTGGAGAGTTTCGTCTCAAGCTCGACGATGCGCCCCTCGATGAAACTTTGTCTTTCCTTGGCGGCGTGGTATTCGGCGTTTTCGGAAAGGTCACCGTGGGTGCGTGCCTCGGCGATGGCGGCAATCACCGCCGGCCGCTGCACCGTTTTGAGTTGCTGCAACTCGCTGCGAAGCTTTTCGGCCCCGCTCACAGTCAATGGGATTTTGTTCACCGCGATCCGTCGTACCCTCTGTATCAGGAATGCTTTGTTTATCGTCTATTTATAGCGGTATTCAGGGGAAAAATCAAAGAACCTATCGCGCGATCATTTATGAGATAGGTTCTAGCTTCTCAGCGCGCCGCCAGGCCGCGGTGCAGCCCCTGCAGTTCATACGGCCGCATTTCCCGCATGTGCTGAATGCCGGTGCACGCCGCGCGCGCGCCGGCGAGCGTGGTGTAATACGTCACCCGCCGCTGTAGCGCGGCGTGGCGTATCGAATACGAATCATGCACCGCGCGCTTGTCTTCCACGGTGTTGATAATCAGGTCGATTTCACCGTTCTTGATCATATCCACGATGTGCGGCCGGCCTTCTGCGACCTTGTTGACCGGCGTGACCTTGATGCCGGCAGCAGCCAGCGTGGCGGCGGTGCCGCGCGTCGCCACCAGGCTGAAGCCCAGATTCTGCAGGATTTGCGCGATTTCGACGGTGCGCGGCTTGTCGGCGTTTCTCACGCTGATGAACACCCTCCCGGAAGAAGGGAGTTTCTCCCCCGCCGCGATTTGCGATTTCACAAACGCCTCGGCAAAGGTGGCGCCCACGCCCATCACTTCACCGGTGGATTTCATTTCCGGCCCAAGAATACTGTCCACGCCCGGGAATTTGATAAACGGGAACACCGCTTCCTTCACGGAGTAATACGGCGGAATCACTTCTTGCGTCACGCCCTGCTCTTCCAGCGTGCGCCCGACCATGCAGCGCGCCGCGATTTTGGCCAGCGGCAAACCGGTGGCTTTCGACACAAAGGGCACGGTGCGCGAGGCGCGCGGATTGACTTCCAGCACATAAACCGTGTCGCCTTGAATCGCGTATTGCACGTTCATCAGCCCCACCACCTTGAGCGCATGCGCCATCGCCGTCGTTTGCCGGCGCAGTTCGTCCTGCAATGCATTACTCAAACTGAACGGCGGCAGGGAACATGCGGAATCGCCGGAATGCACGCCCGCCTGCTCGATGTGTTCCATGATGCCGCCGATCAGCACCCGCTTGCCATCGCACACCGCATCCACGTCCACTTCGATGGCGTCGGTGAGATAACGATCGAGCAATACCGGCGAATCGTTGGAAACTTTCACCGCTTCGCGCATGTAACGCTCAAGATCGCCTTGTTCGTGCACGATTTCCATGGCGCGCCCGCCCAGCACATAGGACGGCCGCACCACCAGCGGATAGCCGATTTCCTCGGCCAGGCGCAAAGCGTCCTGCGGCGTGCGCGCGGAGCGGTTGGGCGGCTGCTTGAGCTTGAGCTCATTCAGCATTTTCTGGAAGCGCTCGCGGTCTTCCGCGCAGTCAATCATGTCGGGAGACGTGCCGATGATGAGCACGCCGTTCGCTTCGAGATTGCGCGCCAGTTTCAGCGGCGTTTGCCCGCCGTATTGCACGATCACTCCTTCCGGCTTTTCCACGTGCACGATTTCGAGCACGTCTTCCAGCGTCAATGGCTCAAAATACAGGCGGTCGGAGGTATCGTAATCGGTGGAAACGGTTTCAGGGTTGCAGTTGACCATGATGGTCTCAAACCCGTCTTCGCGCAACGCCAGCGCGGCGTGCACGCAGCAATAATCGAACTCGATGCCTTGCCCGATGCGGTTGGGCCCGCCGCCCAGCACCATGATCTTGCGCTTGCTGGTGGGCTGCGCCTCGCATTCCTCTTCGTAAGTGGAATACATGTAGGCGGTGCGCGTGGCGAATTCCGCGGCGCAGGTGTCCACCCGTTTGTATACCGGCCGCACGCCCAGCCGCAAACGTTTTTGCCGCACCGCAGTTTCAGTAGCGTTGAGAAGTCTCGCCAGCCGCGCATCGGAAAAGCCGCTGCGCTTGAGCTCACGCAATTGCTCCGCGCTCAACGCCTCGAGTGTTTTGCCCTTAAGCGCCTGCTCCTGCCGCACCAGATCTTCAATCTGCGCCAGAAACCACGGGTCGATTCGCGTCAAACCGTGCACTTCCTCCATGGTCATGCCGCAGCGAAAAGCGTCGGCCACATACCAGATACGCTCGGGCCCGACATCGCCCAGCTCGTTTTCAATCACGTCGCGCTCGGCGGTTTTTTCATCCAGGCCGTCGGCGCCCGTCTCCAGGCCGCGCAGGGCTTTTTGCAGCGATTCCTGGAAGGTGCGGCCGATCGCCATGACTTCGCCCACCGATTTCATTTGGGTAGTCAAGCGGCTGTCGGCCTGTGGAAATTTCTCAAACGCAAACCGCGGCACTTTGGTCACCACATAATCAATGGACGGCTCGAACGAAGCCGGAGTCGCGCCGCCGGTGATTTCGTTTTTGAGTTCATCCAGCGTGTACCCCACCGCGAGCTTTGCCGCCACCTTGGCAATCGGAAAGCCGGTCGCTTTCGAGGCCAGCGCGCTTGAGCGCGACACGCGCGGGTTCATTTCGATAATCAGCATGCGCCCGTCCCGGGGGTTGACGGCAAACTGCACATTTGAGCCGCCGGTATCCACACCGATTTCGCGCAGCACCCGAATCGAAGCGTCGCGCATGATCTGGTATTCCTTGTCGGTAAGCGTCTGCGCCGGTGCCACCGTAATCGAATCTCCGGTGTGCACGCCCATCGGATCGAGGTTTTCGATGGAGCAGACGATAATGCAGTTGTCTTTTTTGTCGCGCACCACCTCCATCTCGAATTCCTTCCAGCCGATCACCGATTCTTCGATCAAGAGCTCCTTGGTCGGCGAGGCTTCGAGGCCGCGCTCGCAGATGGTGATGAGTTCTTCCCGGTTGTAGGCGATTCCGCCGCCGGTGCCGCCTAAAGTGAACGAAGGGCGGACCACCGTGGGGAACCCCACCATCGCCTGCACTTGCAGCGCTTCTTCCATGCTGTGAGCAATCGCCGAGCGTGGAGACGACAAACCGATCCGGGTCATGGCCAGCTTGAATTTCTCGCGGTCCTCGGCCTTGTCAATCGCTTCGCGCGACGCGCCAATAAATTCCACGCCGTATTTTTCCAAAACACCATGCTTGGCCAGATCGAGCGCGCAGTTCAAAGCGGTCTGTCCGCCCATGGTGGGAAGCAGCGCGTTCGGACGCTCAATGGCGATGATTTTTTCCAGCATCGGCCAGTTGATGGGCTCGATGTAGGTGGCATCCGCTACTTCCGGGTCGGTCATGATGGTCGCCGGATTGGAATTAACCAGAATCACCCGGTAGCCTTCTTCTTTAAGCGCCTTGCACGCCTGCGCCCCGGAATAATCGAACTCGCACGCCTGGCCGATGATGATGGGGCCGGCGCCTATGATCAGGATGCTTTTGATGTCGGTTCTTTTCGGCATCTTTTTAAACCGCCGATAAACGCCGATGAGCGCCGATATCGGACTGAGCGGTTTTCAATCTGCGTTTATTTACGTTCATCTGCGGTTTCAACTTTTTTCTGTTGCATCAACTGGATGAAACGGTCAAACAGCGGGTCCATGTCGTGCGGGCCGGGGCTCGCCTCGGGGTGCCCCTGAAAGCAGAACGCCGGCTTGTCGGTGCGCGCAAGTCCCTGCAGGCTGCCATCGAACAGCGACACATGCGTTGTGCGCATATTAGGCGGAAGCGTGGCAGCGTCCACTGCAAAGCCGTGGTTCTGGGTGGTAATCATCACGCGTCCGGTATCGACTTCGAGTACCGGATGATTGGCGCCGTGGTGGCCGAACTTCATTTTCACCGTCCTGGCGCCGCTGGCGAGCGCCAGCAACTGGTGGCCGAGACAAATCCCGAAAATCGGGATGCCGATATCGAGCAATTCGCGTATGGTGGAAATCGCGTAATCGCAGGGTTCGGGGTCGCCAGGGCCGTTAGAAAGAAAAATTCCGTCGGGCTTGATCGTCATCGCTTCGCGGGCGGGCATTTGCGCCGGCAGCACGGTGATGCGGCAGCCGCGCGTGGCCAGCTTTCTCAATATGTTGTTCTTGATGCCGTAATCGTAGGCGGCGACGTGAAACTTCGGCTGCTCCTGCCTGCTGTAACCCTGGCCGAGCTTCCACTCGCCTTCGTTCCAGGCAAACGGCTGCTTGCAACTCACTTCCTTCGCCAGGTCCATTCCGGCAAGGCCGGGAAACGCGCGCGCGGCTTTAAGCGCTTCCTGCTCGTCGATTTTTCCCGCCATAATGCAGCCGTTTTGCGCACCTTTTTCGCGCAGGATGCGCGTGAGCTTGCGCGTGTCGATATCGGCAATCGCCACCACGTTCTGCTGTTTGAGGTATGCGGGCAGCGTCTGCGCTTCGCGCCAGCTGCTGGAAACCGGCGGCAGATCGCGGATCACCAGACCGCTGGCAAACACGCGGTGTGATTCGGTGTCCTCCGGATTCACGCCGGTGTTGCCGATATGCGGGTAAGTCAGCGTGACAATCTGCTTGCAGTAGGAAGGGTCGGTGAGGATTTCCTGATAGCCGGTCATGGCGGTGTTGAACACCACCTCGCCAACGGCCATGCCTTCGCCGCCGATTGCCGTGCCGCGAAAAATGGTGCCATCGGCGAGCGCGAGGATGGCAGGCTTCCGTTGCGACACAAAAAACTCCGTTTTTGCAGGTGGATACACAAAGCGGGACAGGCTTTGCGCCCATCCCGCTTCTGAAGCCTAAAAATTATACTCTATTAACGACTGGCTATCAACGCAGACGGCTAGCGAAGGCCAAGGACATCCAGCATATCAAAGAGGCCGTTCTTCCTGCTTTTGAGAAAGCGCGCGGCACGCAAAGCGCCCATGGCAAAGGTCGCGCGGCTGGAGGCCTTGTGGGTGATCTCGATGCGCTCACCCAAGCCGGCAAACAGCGCGGTGTGGTCGCCGACGATGTCGCCGCCGCGCACGGTGGCGAAGCCGATGCTGGCGGAGTCGCGCTCGCCGGTTATCCCTTGCCGGCCATAGACCGCGGAGGTCTTGAAATTGCGGCCGAGTGCTTCCGCTACTACTTCACCCAGGCGCAAAGCCGTGCCTGAAGGCGCATCCACCTTGTGGCGGTGATGCGCCTCGATGATTTCCACGTCGTAGTCATCGCCCAGGGCTTTCGCCGCATTTTCGACGAGCTTCAGCATGACATTGACGCCGACACTCATGTTGGGCGCAAACACAATGGCGATGTCCCTGGCGGCTTCGTTCAACTTCTTTTTTTGCGGCTCATTAAAACCCGTCGTGCCGATGACCATGTTCACGCCATTTTTGCGGCAAAGCTGCAGATGCCCGAGCGTGCCTTCGGGACGGGTGAAGTCAACGAACACGTCGGCGCCTTTGAGCGCGCCCGCCACATCGTCGGTGATAAGCACTTGGCTCGGGCTGCCGCAAAACTCGCCGGCGTCCCTTTTTAAATAGGGGCTGCCGGAAATGTCAAACGCGGCATGAAGCCGCAAATCACCCGCTTGCAGCACTGCTTCAATCAGCGCGCGCCCCATCCGGCCGGAACTGCCGGCAATTGCAATCTTCAATTTGGTCATGACGGTTATTGTTCAGAGTTATTTGATATCTGGTTCCCCGCCACTCTTGGTGTCGGTAGGATTTTTGCTACCCAAGCCAATGGCGTCGAGAGTTTTCTGAAAGAAACTACGGTCGTCAGCCGGCTGCGTTCCTCCCGTTTTGGTTAATTCGGGTGTTTCGGTCTTGGTCTGCTCGTCCTTACTCTACGGTTGATTCTTCGCCGGTGCAGAAACCGGCTCTTGTTCCTCGCTGCCTACACCGATCAAGCGCTTAAAGCGCTGCCATGTGGTGCCCTGTGCACCGCTCTTTTCACTTTCGCCGGGCTCAATGTCTTCGGCCACGGCCTTTCTTTCTTTTTCCGTGTCGTCGCCAAACCCGAGAATCTGCTTCACCACCAAATCCTTGAGGTTCATCGTGCTGATCCGGAGAGGCCGGGTTAGCGTTTCCGTGGTGACCGGCGGCGCCGGATCATCACCCACCTTTTCCTTAAAGCCGATCAAGCGCATAAAGCGCTCACCCACGCTGCGCTTGGGCGGCGGGCTGCGATCGGCGTTGATCACCGTGTGGGTAACCGACTCGGCTTCCGGCTCCGGTTGCGCTTCAGGTTTTTCCTCGACTTTCGCCTGCTGCGCTTCGTCGTTTTTACCCCAGCCAAACAATCTCAGGAAACGCTCGCCCACGCTGCGCTTCGGTTCTTCAGGCTGGATTTGCACCACCGTTGCCTTCGGCTTGGCTGCTGCGGCGGGGGCATTCTCCGACGGCGCTTCGGGCTTACTGTCGGCCTTCGGCTCGCCCGCAGCGGGAGGCTGGGGACCGGATTCCGCCGGTGCGAGCGTGACGGTAGCAGGCTTCGGCTCGGTGGAGTCAGGCGTTATCAACTCGACCGGCCTGGTGCCGGCGATTTTGTCGCTCGGCGGGAGCGCCGCGCCTTCGATTTTTTTCAGCTTGTCGCCCTCAAACACCGCCGTGAGTTTGCGCTGCTCGATCAGCTCGCCCGCCTTGTTGAAGCGGTACACATAATCCCAACGGTCACTGTGGAACGGGTCGGAAATCAGCGGTGTGCCCAGAACAAATCGCACCTGGGACTTGGTCATCCCGGGCTTGACCTTTTCCAGCATGTCCTGGGTGACCACGTTGCCCTGCTGCACGTCAATCTTGTGCGGGGTGATCAGAACCGTGGGCGAGCAGGCCGTCAGGAATAAAGCGAGGAATATCAGCCGGAAGCGCATGGAAAAATTACCGCTTAATCCGAAAACGTTATATGATACCTTAGAAATGATATCCCCGTCAGAGCGGAAATCATGAGCTCACCGAGCGATCTCAAGACCATCGGGCTCAAGGCCACGCTGCCTCGCCTCAAAATCCTCAATTTGTTCGAAAACAGCCAAGTACGGCATTTGACCGCGGAAGACGTATATAAAGTTCTCATCGGCGAGGGCATGGACATCGGGCTCGCGACGGTTTATCGCGTGCTGACCCAGTTCGAACAAGCCGGGCTTTTGATTCGCCATCACTTTGAAAGCGGCAAGGCGGTGTTTGAATTAAACCAGGGCGGGCATCACGACCATCTGGTGTGCCTGCAATGCGGGCGAGTGGAAGAGTTTGTCGATCCCGAGATCGAGCGCCGCCAAGTCAAAATTGCGAAAGACCGCGGCTTCACCATTCACGAGCATTCGCTTCACATCTACGCCGACTGCACCAAACCGAACTGCCCGCATAAATCTTGATAGTCCGGCGGCTCACAGGGGATACCAAAAACCTAAACCGCCAAAAATTATTTCGACTCTGACCCCCAATTGTTGCCGCTTCATGCAGTGGCGTGAACTTGTTTGCCTGCAGCCAGCGATATAATGGGAATTGCCCTTCATCAGTGACAGTCTCGCCCACGTGCCGGCTTTTTCTATTCATATCGGTGTTAAGTTGACAGAACCTCTGTTTGACTAGATCGAACATGAAACTGAATCCGCAAGACCTGGAAAAAATCGCCGACCTCACGCTGGAACATTACAACCAGAGTGCCGAAGATTTCCGGGAAGGCACGCATGATCACGATGTCAGCCAGAACATCGAGGCGCTGTTGCAATACATCGAGGGTGAACCGCCGTTCACAATACTCGATTTTGGCTGCGGGCCGGGACGCGACCTCAAGGTGTTTGCCGAACTCGGTCACCTCGCGGTAGGTTTGGAAGGCGCCACGCGCTTCGCCGTAATGGCGCGCGTCCACAGCGGCTGCGAAGTGTGGCAGCAGGATTTCCTCAAGCTCGATCTGCCGGATAACCATTTCGATGGCGTGTTCGCCAACGCCGCGCTGTTTCATGTACCCAGCCTGGAGTTGCCGCGCGTGTTGCTGGAATTGCACGCAACCCTGAAACCGCGCGGTGTGTTGTTCGCCTCGAACCCGCACGGCCATAACCAGGAAGGCTGGAACCGCGGACGCTACGGCGCGTATCATAATCTTGAAACTTGGCGCCGCTATATGTCAGCCGCCGGGTTCGTTGAGCTTACTCACTATTACCGCCCTGCCGGCCTGCCGCGCGAACAGCAGCCCTGGCTGGCGAGTGTCTGGCGCAGGTTGGCATCCTGAAGAACATCACTTCCAATGGGAGTCTCTTGGGGCACTGTCAAGTTAACTTTTGCGGCTAGATCTGGTGGACACCACTCCGAACCGCAAGAGGTTGTAGGCTGAGAACTGATTTCAACTTAAAGTGACACTACCCTGCTGGGCTACACTTCAACAGGGATATGGCCGCGAGGGCGAGGGTGAAGCGCGCAAGCGAACCGGCAATGACGGCACCGCCAAGGAGGCGCACCATGCATATCGCAAATCGAGTCCGGGACTACCTAAACCAGCGCGGAGTTACTTACGACGTGATCGTGCACCCGCAGACGCGATGCAGCCAGGAATCCGCGGCGGCTGCACATGTTCCGGGTGACCGGCTGGTGAAGTCGGTAGTGTTGGAGGACGACAATGGGTATCTCATGGTAGTGTTGCCTTCGACCCGCCGCGTGCGGCTCGGCGTGTTGAGCGCCGAATTGCAGCGCCATCTGCGCCTCGCTACGGAGGCCGATCTCAAGGATCTGTTCGGAGACTGCGAGCTGGGCGCGATTCCGCCGCTCGGACCCGCCTACGGCATGGAGACGGTCTGGGACGAGAGCCTCGAGAATGCCCCGGAGGTCTATGTCGAGGCCGGCGATCACGAAGAGCTGATCCGTATTGACGGCAAGACGTTCCTGGGCCTACTGGGCTCGGCCAGGCACGGCAATTTCAGCGCCCACATTTAGGTCGGAAACTGGGCCAGCATCGAACACACGCGACGCCCCGCACGAGCGACGGCGTGGCGCACTTCGAGTCGACTCGCGCGCGGGGAGCTCCATGGCGAAATCGGGCAAGCACTCATGGATCGAAAACTCAGACGTCTTTTCGCTGTTTCCCTCCCTGGTATGGAAAACCCAGCTTCGAGCCGAGGTGCACCAGCCGATCGACGCGAGCGCACTCGGGCTGCTGCACTCGCTGCGGCAGGGGCTGCCCGAGCTGAAGACCGGCGAAGCCTGGCAGTCGGGCCATGCCCTGCACGGGCGGGAGGAATTGCGTGAGCTTTGCGACTGCGTCAGCCGCGCGGCGGCCAGCGTGCTGCAGTTCCTGAAAATTGGCGATGAAGCGATTGAAATCACGGGCTGCTGGGCGAACCTGTACGCACCGGGCGCTGCGCACCGCGCGCACAGCCACCCAAACAATTACCTGAGCGCCGTGTACTACGTGCGCACCTGGCCCGGCGCGGACACCATCAACTTCCACGACCCGCGTAGCCAGACCGGCGTCATCCGGGCACCGGTCACAGAGCTCACTGGCGCCAACACTGATCAGGTCGTGGTGCGGGTTAGAAACGGCACGCTGCTCGTTTTCCCTTCGTATCTGTACCACTCCGTCGATGCCAACGCCAGCGGCGAGACCCGCGTAAGCGTGAGCTTTAACCTGATGTTTTCCGCGTTCACGGCGGCGTTGAGCAAGCCGTTGTGGGGCGAGGAATGAGGCAGTTTAAATGGGTCAGGTCAAACCAGTGCCGGCTGTGAGCCTGCATCTGCGTTCCTTTATTCAACCTCTGCAGGCGACTACGACGAGAAGGCTATGACTGAAGGAGGCGCGTAGACTCTGCGGCAAGGAGTATCTTAACTGTGAACCATCGGACAAAGGAAGACCCTGTTCGTGGTGCGGAAGCACTCGATCCCCTGGAAGTGGTCATGCAGTACCACCAGGAGACGAAACATCATTTTTCCCGCTATGCGCGCGCGCTCGGCTACCTGGACTGGGCGAATCAGCCGGATCCGTTTCGACGATACGAGGGATCTCCGCTCATTCCCTTACCGCTCCTGAACCCTGACGAGGCGCCGCTCTCGCCGCTCTATCAAGACTTGTATCGCCCTGGAGCAATCGAGAGCGTTCCGGTCACCATCCGCGCTGTTTCGCGCTTTCTTGAATATTCGCTGGCCATTTCGGCTTGGAAGCAGGCCGGTGAAGTCCGCTGGGCGCTTCGAACCAACCCATCGAGCGGCAATCTGCATCCTACCGAAGGTTATTTGCTCATTGACAAAGTCACAGGCCTTTCGCCGTTCCCAGCTCTTTATCACTATGCAGCCAAGGAGCATGCCCTGGAGCTGCGAGCAGAGTTGCCGAAGGAAAGCTTTACGTTGCTAATGAAAGGATTCCCGCCCAACGCTTTTCTTGTTGGCTTTACCTCAGTGAACTGGCGAGAGACCTGGAAGTACGGAGAACGAGCCTTTCGCTACTGTCAACATGACGTGGGGCACGCGATCGGCAGCACTCGCATTGCGGCCCAGACCCTAGGCTGGCGCATGCTGCTGTTGAACGGCCTGGCGGATGACGCGGTTGCCGCCTTGTTGGGGGTAGATCGTCCCGAGGATTTCGAGGGGGCGGAGCGGGAGCACCCTGATTGCCTCGCCGTCGTCTGGCCCGCCGACACGGCGTTGGCGAAGCCATCCGGGGCGGGAGGCGGGCCAATGGCGCGCTCCCCGCAAGCGGCCGGCTTCGCCGGTAACGTGTCCGCGCGCCCTGCCGAGCAAGCTGCCGGTCTTGCCACTGACGGGACAATCTCATTGCCGCTGTCCCTTGCCCCTGATGCCATTCGCGAGTTGACGCGGCATATTTGGTACGGCAAGGCCAACCGGCTAAGTCAAGACAATCCCGTGCAATGGGAGATCCTCAACCAGGTAGAAGTCGCATCGTGGAAGTCGAGTACTGAACCGAGAGTCATCGAACTGAATCAAAGCGCCCCTACGGTAGAGACACCGATCCCTCCGAGTACCCATGCGCCGAGCCTCTACCCGGGCCAGCCAAGGGCTGGACAGGTGATCCGTCAACGGCGAAGTGCGCTTGCGTTCGATGGTAAAACCTCGATTTCAGTCGGCAGCTTCTTCACCATGCTGGCCCGCGTCGTGCCACGAGTTGATCGTGACCTGTGCCAGCGTCCCATGCCCTGGGACGTCCTGCCTTGGGAACCGGCCATTCATCTTGCCCTGTTCGTACATCGCGTAGATGGCCTGACTCCCGGGCTCTACATGCTGGCTCGTGATCCTGCGAAAGTGGATTCGCTCAGACGGGCGATGCACCAACAATTTGCCTGGACCTCACCGCCTGGCTGTCCAGAGGAGGTGCCTTTGTTTCTGCTCGAAGAGGGAGATGCACGGCAATTGGCGGCCCAGATCAGTTGCCATCAGGATATTGCCGGGGATAGCGCGTTTTCCTTGGGGATGATCGCGGAATTTGAATCAAGCCTGCGGCATTACGGAGCCTGGTTTTACCGGAGACTTTTCTGGGAGACAGGGATTATCGGCCAGGTACTTTATTTAGAAGCGGAGGCAGCTAGCGTCCGTGCGACGGGAATCGGCTGTTTTTTCGATGACCCCGTCCATCAGGTGATTGGATTCAAAGACGCGATGTTTCAGTCGCTCTATCACTTCACGACCGGAGGCCATGTCGAGGACCCTCGCCTAACCACCTTGCCGCCTTATAGCCTTGATCATTGAGTGGCTGGCAGGCGATGTGACCAGGAATATTGGGGGCCAGAGTTGAATATTTTTTGCGGAAAAATTGGTCTCTGACCCCATAAAGTTCTTGATGCCGGGGGCAGCCCGGCGGCTGGTAACTTTCTTTTGCGTCGCCAAAAGAAAGTTACCAAAGAAAAGGCGACCCCGGTTCGCCGCCCCTATCGGGGTTCCCTGCACTCCTCAGCCAAACCGGGGCAGTTCGCGACACGGTGAGGAGCATAGCGGAAATAGGGTGCGGGAGCGAGCTGCGCCTGCCGTCCCCGCCCCAAAGCTTCGCTCGCCGAGTCCCGGCAGGTTGGCGCAACTCGCGCTCCGCGCTCAGACAGTGCTCGCTTAAGCGCCCCCGATTCGTCCTCGTCACTTGGCGGCTCGCAGGGGATACCAAAAACCTAAACTGCCGAAAATTATTTCGACTCCCAGCCCAATTGCCCTTCTCCTCTATTCCTATTGAGAATCTACTATAATTTGGTCAATGTAGCCGTAGCCCCCCGTGTTACACAAACGGGGCGAGCTAGAGCTGACAACTGCGCCTTTCGTCAGGTTATTTGGTTGAGCCTGGCCCGATTGTCTGAATCGACGAAGAGCCCAAAGGCGACGAATCTTCGAATCGGGCTCGCTAGTCGTAATGAGGCACGTAGCAAAGGGGGCGACTCGTGAATGAGCAAATTAAGAGGGCGATTCAACGCGGAGAGTTAGCGCTTTTTTTAGGGGCCGGCGCGTCGGCTGGAAGCCGTGATAGCGCTGGTCGTGATTTGCTTTTCGGAGGCGACCTCGCAAGGGAACTGGCTGGCGCGGCGGGCCTCCCATATGCTGGAGAGCTGCTCCGGCATGTTTATGCGGCAGCACAAGCAAAGCTCGGCGATAAACTTCTTAAACTTCTAGAGGAGCGCTATCGGCATTGCACCCCGTCCTCTGAGTATCTAGAGCTAGCCAAATATCCCTGGCCACGCATCTATACGCTCAATATAGACGATGCGCTTGAGAGGGCACTAGCGAAAGCTTCTAGCCAAAACGTCGCAGTAAGGGGTTTGCAAGATAGAGTTGAAGACCAAGATCAATACTTTGAGAGATTGGATGTAGTTAAGCTCAATGGTTGCGTCAACAATTTGCAAGCGGGCGTCATTTTTTCGCCGCAACAGTATGCGCGCACCGCGGCCGCAGCATCGCAATGGTATGAGCAACTAGGCATCGACTTCTTCCGCTATACATTCTTATTTATCGGAACGAAATTGGACGAGTCAATATTCTTCCAGCAGGTGGAAAGATATAGGGATGTTGCGGGTGCGGCTGAGGGGGAGAGCTACTTAGTTGTGCCTTCGGTCTCGGAAATCGAAAGAACTAGTCTCGCGTCGCAGCATGTAATCCATGTGCCGGGTGACGTTGCAGCATTTTGCACTTGGCTTCAAAGCACATTCCCAGTACCTAGTAAGCCGATTGACGTTGCCATCGCGCGCCATCCGCAGCTTGCCACCGTCTTATTCGATGCGAAATCCGATGCGGATCAATACTATTACGCAAATCTGTTCCAGCATGTAGAGCGAATCGATAAGACGCTGCCCGCTCTCCAGCGAACTGATGCTGAGAAACACGCTACTAGAAATTTTTATCTTGGCTTCAAACCTACTTGGTCTGACATTCATGAAGGTGTTCCTGCTGTACTCGCTTCGACGAGAGAGTTTGTTGAAGTCGTCAAGAGAGCGATTGGCAAACAGAAGCTCGTCGTCCTGTATGGCCCGGCAGGATCTGGGAAAAGCACGCTCCTGATGCAAGCGGCTTATCACATCATGAGAAATACGCACACACCTGTATATGCATTAACTCAACCCGCCGATAACCTTGGCGAAATTCTGAATGTGCTAGACAAGGTTCACAATGAGCCATACGTCATATTCACCGACAAATTGGATTCCATTGTTCATGAACTGAACAGCGTTTTAAAGTCTCACAAGCTGCTTCGCGGAACAGTGGTCGGATCGGAACGGCAAAATATTTGGATTGGCCGTACACGTGACATCTTGGGCGAATTCTCCGGCGCACCTTTTAAGGTGTCAGAAATTCATGAGTCGGACGCAGAAGCGATATTGAAAAAAGTAGAACAGTTCGGGCCCTGGCAAAGACTCCGCAAGCTCAGTTCTGCCGATCGAGTGCATGAGCTAGTTGCAAAGGCGAAGCGCCAGCTATTAATCGGCTTACTTGAGACAACACTTGGTGATGGTTTCGAGAAACTAATAGAGGAGGACTACAAGAGGCTCAAGAGCCGGGAGGAGCGTCTTTTCCTCACGGTGGTCGGCCTAGCAACGGTTCACCGATCTTCCATCAAGGAATCACTCGTGTATCGTGCATTGAGAAATCTGGGCATAGTCACAGGCGTGCCGCAACTGCTTCGATTAACTGCCGGAATAACTCTCTACGCTAATGGTGCTTTGTACGCTCGTCATCCTGTGTACGTGCGATACCTTTTTGAACACGTTATTGACCCATCGGAAATCCAAGTTTCAATCAAGGCACTTCTGGGTGCGTTTGGCGCCTATAGAGTGCCGATAGCAAAGTACGCTGCTAAGAATGAGAGATACGTTTTCAAATCTATTCTGAATCATCGCTTTCTCAGAGAAGTGCTTCGAGGTCAAGACGATTTAATCCTAGATGTTTTTAGGTCTTATGAAAAGGTCTTTCAGGAAGACGGATTGTTCTGGCTTCATTATGGCCTAGCGCTGAGAGAGTGTGACGAACAGGATGAGGCGCTTTCTAAGCTTAAAACAGCATACGAAGCATATTCGTCTGTTCAAGCTGAGCACGCGCTCGCGCAGCAGAAACTCATTTTGGGCAGACTCACTGACAGTCGGACCAAGGCGTATGTGATGCTAGATGAGGCGAAAAAAGCATTGGATAGGCTTGATCAAGTACTCGAACTCATTGACGCGTATCCAATCGTTACCCTGTCAGAAGGGCACGTGGCTATTGTTCTAAAGTTTGAAGGAAAGGAACCGGCCCGGACGCTTGCGAAGGACTATTTCGCAGATTTGAATAGGCGGATAAAGGGGGGGCGTGGTGGCGAGAGAATCGATGAATGTGCCAAGAGGTTAATGAAATTCGCTGTGAACCCGTCATTGAATGCCTTGGCAATGAAATAACGATACTTATCGGGTCGCGGCCGACGCGAGTCAGACGTGATCTCATTCGTTGGAAAGGTAAGGCCGAGCGTGCATCGGAAAGGCTTCGGTGGCCGCTGATTATGGGCACTGAGCTAGCGCCACTCTAGCTACCCACTGGTGCTGGTGCCTAGATTTGCCCTAGTCAGGGAGCCAGTTAGAACAGAGCAATGACCTCCCGCCAATGCCCAGATTTGCCCTGGTTGGGGAGCCATGCAAATATAAAAATGGGCACTGATTTTGTGCCCATTTTTGTTTCTGAGTTACTATGCTACAGTAACCTTGCTCTATTTGAGACGCCCGCTTGGCGCACTCAATGGGTCGACCGGATGAGGTGAATAGACTTTTTCAATTAAGAGGAAATAAGAATGAATATTTTTGTGGGCAATTTGTCACGTGAGGTCACCGAAGAGGATTTGCAAAAGGCATTTGAGGCGTTCGGACAAGTCGCATCCGCCGTCGTTATTAAGGACAAGTTCACCAAGGAATCAAAAGGATTTGGGTTTGTAGAGATGCCAGATAAAGCGGGGGCTCAGTCTGCTATCACCGCACTGAATGGCAAGGACTTGAAAGGGCAGACCCTTACCGTCAACGAGGCCCGTCCGCGCTCTGACGGCCGCGGAGGTGGAGGCAAACCAAGGGGTGGCAGGCCGCGTTTCTGATCCATCAACGCGAATCCCCAAGTTGCGCTTGAAGGAGGCCGGTCAGCACGCTTTCATTAAGGAAGTTCCAGACGTTCCCGCCAGTGCCCAGATTTGCCCCGGTCGGGGAGCCGGCACTCAACGCCGGCTATCGACCCGAAGCGGCGCTCCAGGGGAATAAAGCTGCCCTTGCCAGCTTCGATTCCAAATATCCATCCCTGACCGAAGTTTCCTCGTGGGGGCCGCGCTAGGAGGGCATTGACACTATTGCTGAATCAGCATGAAGTTCATGGGGCTTAAGAAAGTCCCCGTTGCAATGCCGGTTCCCATGATCACAAATTTCCCATTTAGCTGATTGACGACCATGACTAGGTTTACCTTTCGCCGCCGCCCGTGTTGGTGGCCTTAACAACGCCAGGGGCGCGCATTCCGCCGGAGCACCTGCAGCAGCTCGCGCCGCTGATGCGCATGATTGCGGTCGAGCGCGGCGAAGACAGGTTCGAGCTGCAGCTGAAATAAAAAGCCCGCTCTACTTCACGCCGCGACGGAAACTGTATCCCTTGTAGCCGAATATCATGCCATCCGGCGTGATCTGCTCCAGCTTGAGACCGGGAACCACGTACTCACCTTCCCGTAGCATCCGGTTGTTGATGCCGACCAGGCGGTCCCCGGGATTGCCGGAATAGACATGAACCGAAATCGTCATTGCCGGAAGCTCCTGCTGGACCGAGAGCGGAAGTTCGGCCATCGATATCACCGTTTGTACGCGCGCGGCATCGGCGGCGGCGCCGACAGGCTGCTCCGGCGCCGGCGCCGCCATTCTCCTTGGCACGGCTGCATCCGCTTCGCGCGGTGTGCCATCAGTCTCCGGCTTCGCGCGCGCGGGCAGTTGCGGCTTCGTCGGAACGAGCGCAGGTGCTGCTTGCGCGGGCGGGGTCGCGTTCTGCAACTGCGGTTCCGGCTTCGGCTGCGGCGCCATTTCAGACGGCGCAGGCGCTGGTTGGCGCGGGGTCGATTCGAGCGGCTTGGCGGCGACAAGCTCCGCTCTGCCAGGCGCCGCCTGCTCCGGTTGCCATGGGCGCAGCCAGCCGATCAGCATGCCCGCGCCGACCAGGACCACCGCGAGCAAGCCGTAAGCTAGAAACGCCGGCTGTTTGGTTGCTACCGCCGTCGCCTGCCCCGCGAGCAGCGTCGGCGCCGCGCCGCGCTGGCGCTGCTGATCGGATTTCCTCAAAGCGTCGAGGATATACGACATGCCTATTGTTCCCCTTGCCCGGGAAGCAATTTCGGCGCCGATTGATCCCCCACGCCGGCGAGGCGCATCACCGTCTGAGGTCCGACGGCGCCGTCTGGAATCAATCCCTGGGCGAGTTGAAACTGTTTCACCTGACGCCCCAGGACGTCATTGAACAGCGGGTCCTTGCTGGTATCGGCAACCTGCCCCTGCGCCTGCGCGAGTTGCCTGATCAGCCATTGCACAGCCGGTCCACGCTCCCCCGCGCGGATATTCTCGCGCGCATCCGGCGGCATGCGCCAGAGCAAAGTGTAGTGCCCCGCCCATTGCGCCGCCAGGGCGCCAAGAGCGACCGTCCTGGTTTCGGCGCCGATGGCGAATGTGGCGGTCTTGTCTGCGAGCGCCACCAGCGCGGCATGGAACTCCTGGCCCTGGTCGTCGTGCATCAGGAGTACCGCGGGCCGGTTCAATCGACGCAGTTCATCCAATCCGCCGCGGGCGCTGCGACAGCGCAAACCCAGGCCTGCCGCCTGGCGGCACGCGTACGCCCCTTTATAGTCCCCGCCCCATGCCCGGAAAAGTGCGGCGTAAGCTATCGCCTTGCTGCGCGAGCGCGGTTCGCCCGCCGGCCATTCCAGCGTGTCCGGCAGCGCCGCTGCCGGCTTGGTCTCCTCCACCGGAGCCTCTTTAGCCGGCCCCGCAGCTATTGTCTGAGCAACGGGTTTTGCAACGGTCGCAGGCACCGTTGCTGTTCCAGTCTCACGCAGCTCCAGCTGATACAGCGTCATCGCCAGCACACCGCCAAGCACCAAAATCAGGATCACCAGCAGAGGCCGCACCAAGCTGCGGCGCTGTGCCTGGTGGAACACTTCGCGCGCTGCTTGCGCGAGCGTCGCGCGATCAACCCGCTCCTTACCTTGCACGTAGGTGCCGAGCAGCGCGCGGTCGCACAGCAGGTTGATGACTCGGGGAACGCCGCCGCTCAAGCGGTACACGCGGCCCATCAAGCCGGCCGGAAACAGCTGCCGCTGCGCGCCCGATATCTCGAGCCGATGCCGCACATAGGCTGCGACTTCCGGCTTGGTCAGCGGCCCCAGGTGATAGCGCGCGACGATGCGCTGGCTGAGCTGCCGCAGCTCCGGCCGCTCCAGCATCAGCGCCAGCTCGGGCTGGCCGAGCAGGATGATCTGCAGCAGCTTGCGCTGGTTCGTTTCCAGATTAGTGAGCAAGCGCATCTGCTCCAGCACGTCGGCCGAGAGATTCTGCGCCTCGTCGATGATCAGCACCGTGTGCCTGCCCTTGGCATGGGCGTCGAGCAGGTAAGCGTTGATGCAATCGACGAACACCTTGATGCTGGCATTGCCGGACGGGTAGGCGATACCGAATTCGACGCAGATGGTCGAGAGCAGTTCCTCCACCGTCAGCTTGGGATTGAAGATATAGGCCACATCGCAGGACGCGGGAATCTGCTGCAGCAGGCAGCGGCATACCGTGGTCTTGCCCGTTCCCACCTCGCCCGTGAGCAGCACGACCCCGCCATCGCCGCTCACGCCATAGAGCAAATGAGCTAGCGCCTCCTGGTGGCGCTGGCTCAGGTAAAGATAGCGCGGGTCCGGCGCAATGGAGAACGGCGCTTCGGCGAGGCCAAAGTAATGTTGGTACATGGAGACCGGGGAGCGAGGCAGATGTCACCATTATAGCGAGCGATAGCGAGCGATAGGAAAACTCATCCGCCCGCTGGGCGCTCGTGGTCTTCGTTGGGCGCGAGTCACGCTTGGGCCGGGCCAGTTCGCGGCAAATCTTGCTCGTCATGGAATGTCTTTAAGGGCGTCCGCGTCGCGCGCAATCGTCGTTATGACGAATGTTGCTCGCGCTGGCCCCGTTCAGGCGATGTCGGTAACCGGGTGGTAGGTGAGCGGCAGGCTGGCGTGCACCGGCCAGGCCTCGGGACCCCGTGGTGGACTGCGTTGCGTCACCTGCGGCGCCCACCGCCCCAGGTCTCGAGGATGCGACGGATGACTCCCGCATCCTCGATTCAAGCGCAATGACGCGCATCGGCCCCTTGCACTTGGGGCATTCCAGGGGATCGGCCGCATAGACTTTGCGGATCAGCCGCGCCCACGTAGTCTTGGCACGGGCAGCGAACTCGGTGCTGGGTTGCTCGCTTGGCGCAGGTGAGCGCGGCACCGGCGTGCGGCGATGCTTCCTTTGCCCGCTCGCCGCGTGCCCGGTTTGAGTACCCGCCGAAGTAGCGAACGAGGTGCTCGTAGCGATCGGGGATGTGCTTGCACAGCAGCGCCAGCCACTCCCGCACCCGGCATCACTTGGAAGTTCCGCTTCAACCCGAGAGGCCTCCTCGAGCGGTAGATCACCGTGCCCGTGGCGTCGTCGTCGGTCATCTTCTCAAGGGACATCGGGGCACGCAGCATGGTGCCGGCGAGTTTCTTTCTCCCTTCGGCATCCTCGGCCGGCACCCTCACCTCGTGGTGCGCTGAGAAGCCGCAATGGCGCCCGCCAAGCCTGCGGCTGCGAAGCCCCTCCGAGAGTGCGTCGTTATTGACCAGAAACTCCAGCACCGCACGCCGAAAGCCCTCTAGCCAAGCAGACTTCCCGGCACCGCCGGCAGCGTGACAAAGCGCCTATCGGGCAGGAATGCTCCGTCGGCGGTGAGCACGTGTACGATTGATCGGACAGAAAGTGTCTGACCAATTCGACCCTAGATCGTATATATATGAGGGGCTGGAAACGACCCGAAGCGGACATTTGTAGGACACTGGAAATGGAGGTTCTGGGTGTCCTTCTGCTTCGCTATTTATCGGCGTGATGTGGGAATGCTTATATAGCTAGCCCTAACGAGTATGATGCGGCAGTTGCGCGCGCAGACTGCCTAACTGCGCTTCGAGTTCGTGAATCCGGTCTAGCAGCGAAACAATCAGGGCCACCTCGTGCGGCTCGAGGTCGAAGCTAATTCGGAGACGGCATGCCGTACGGACGGTCAGTAAACACTTCCCGTTGAAAACCCACGGTGATGAATCTGGATTAATGGGTGTGACGGCACCATAGTCAACGAGTTCGCGTAGCTCTGCTTCCGACAAGCCTGACAGCTCCGCAAGCTCTGCCAATGAGAACTCATGGTCCTCGGTAAGCCATACAGCTTCAGTATGTTCAGCTTTCACTTCTCACCTCCAGTTGAAAGCGCCCGCGCGGATTAAACGTCGAGCCTTCCGCGAGTTGTTTAAACAACTCGCGTTCACGGTCGCTTGTTGCGGTGGGTACAACAATTTGCGCGATGGCGAAGAGATCGCCCTCTCTACCATATGGTTTAGGCAGTCCGCGCCTGGATAGCCGTAACTGCTGTCCGGCATGAGTATTCGGCGGCACTTTTAGACGAACTGGCCCACCCAACGTCGGGACCTCTACGGTCGCGCCCAACACCGCTTCCCACGGCGCCAAGGGTAGATCGAGATACAGATCATGCCCGCTCACACGAAAAAGCGGATGTGGATGTAACGCGATATTAAGGTACAGATCGCCATCGCGACCGCCATTAAGCCCTTTGCCGCCCCTACCGGCCAGGCGCAATCTTTGTCCATCGGTTGCGCCCTTGGGGATGCGCACCTTGAAAGTGCGAGGCACGCGATGAAGGAATCCCTTCTCGTCGTATTCGGGCACTGTCAAATTCAGTTCGACTTCGGTGCCACGATACGCTTCCTCTAACGAGATATGGGCTGTGACTTCGTAATCCTGGCCGGGCATCCGGATTTGAGCAGTCCCTTGTCCTGCGCGATGCCGACCCGCCGCCAGTCCCGCGAAGAGATCCGCCAGATCGACGTCCTCGAATGAGAACTGCGAGTCGCCAAACTGCTTGCCCCAGTCTGGCGGCGGCTGGAAGTCCTGCCCCGGCTGGTAACTGCCAAGCTGGTCGTAGGCTGCACGCTTTTCCGGATTCTTGAGGGTCTCGTAAGCTTCCGCGACCTCCTTGAATTTTTCCTCGCCCTCGGGATCCTTGGAAACGTCCGGGTGATACTTGTGGGCGAGTTTACGATAGGCCTTTTTAATATCCTCGGCGCCGGCGCTTCGTTCGACACCGAGAATGCTGTAGTAGTCTTTATATTTCATCAATGGTGCTCAGAGAGATGGGGAAAAGCTCGAAATCCTTGTGACCTGCCCGATGTTTCGATCCAAGCATTTGAGAATAAATAGTTTACCGCATCGTGCTGATTGCCGATTCGCGATATGGCGGGAATCGTCCCGAAGCAGCTATTCAAATTTTAGCTCAGCGGCGCCCGCGTGGAACTGCCGTGAGCGAGCGCAAAAGCATTCCGACGAGGGGGGATGGCGACCACTGGCAAACGGGCGCACGTGGCGGGCGCATTGGAATCCCTAGTTCGCGTTGAAAAACGGCTAGGGGGCTCCTTTTTTCGGGGCGTCCGCACTGACTCTCTTCACGCTTTGCTTCCTCAGCTTCTTCGCTCGCTTGGCTACCCCCGCGAGG
>DASZZH010000040.1 GCA_035543335.1 Burkholderiales bacterium | reverse complement strand
CAACAAACCCATGAGTGTGGCCGTGTCCACCATGCCCGCCTTGACCGTGAGAGGGGCCGTGCGGATGGTCGTGATCTTCGTCATCGTGTGAATGGTCGTCGTGATGAGAATGTTGGCTCATGTTCCTGCCTTCTTACTTTTGACCTGCCCCCTAAAACACTGTCTGAGTGAGCTGTCCGCGTTTTTGTGCCAAGTCATCATATGAGTAACTGCGGGCTCACGCGGCTTTCAAAGCGGACTCTATGGGTCTGGAAGAAAGGTCGGCGCGACGATGCAGTTTATTTGTGAACGTGACACACTACAGCTGCTAGCACACATTGTCAGTGGCCGGTACTCTGGCTGAGAAGCGCGCGCAAGCGCTCGAGGTCCTTGAGCTCAATGCTCTTTTTCTGGACCTTAATCAGACCTTCGCTCTGGAACTGGGAAAACGTGCGGCTGATGGTTTCGAGTTTGAGGCCGAGGTAGCTGCCGATCTCTTCGCGTGTCATACGCAGGTTGAAGCGGGTGGGGGAATAGCCTCGCGTCACGAAGCGCTGTGACAGATTGAGCAGGAACGCCGCCAGCCGTTCCTCGGCGCGCATGCTGCCGAGCAGCAGCATCACGCCATAGTCGCGCGCAATTTCTCGACTCATAATGCGATGGAAGTGCTGCTGCAATGCCGGCAAGACGCGGCTGAGGTGCTCGAGTTCGCCGAACGGGATTTCGCATATCTCGCTGTCTTCGAGCGCGACCGCGTCGCATAGGTGCTTGCCGGCGCCGATCGCGTCCATGCCGAGCAATTCGCCCATCATGTGAAAACCCACGATCTGCTCGCGCCCGTCATCGTGCAACACTAAACTCTTCAGAAAACCGGTGCGCACCGCATAGAGCGACCGCGACGCTCCCCCCGTGCGATACAGGCAATCGCCGTGCTTCAGCGGTCGCATGCGGTTGACAATCTTGTCGAGCCGCTCGAGCTCGCCCTGGTCGAGGCCGGCCGGTAGGCACAACTCGCGCAGGCTGCACGACGAGCACACTTTGCGCAGCTGCGTGACGTTAATCGGGATGATTCGCATCGGATTTGCCCCTCTCCAGCCCTGATTTTATAACGAACTTGATCTGGATCAAACAGGTTATTAGGGCTCCCACTAATATATTTACGAAACTACCATGCTTGAACCAGCCAAATCTGCGCCGACTATCATACCGGCGGTTGAGATCGATCTCGAGTTGATCCGGCGCTTCGACCAGCTCGGCCCGCGCTATACCTCGTATCCGACCGCCGACCGCTTCGTCGAAGCGTTCGGGGCTGACGCATACGAGTCTTGGCTTGCGCGCCGCAATGTAGGCGGTATCTCACGTCCGCTTGCACTCTACGTTCATCTGCCGTTCTGCAGCACGCTGTGCTACTACTGCGGCTGCAACAAGATCGTAACCCGCGACCGCAGCAAGGGCGTCACCTACCTTAAATACCTGACACAGGAAATCGCGCTGCAGGCGAGCGCGCTTGGCGATCGTGTTGAGGTTGCACAAATGCACTGGGGCGGCGGCACGCCCAATTTCTTCACACTCGACCAGGTCGCCGAATTGAGCGAACAGTTGCGTGACCACTTCGATTTCGATATCGAAGGCGAATATTCAATCGAGCTCGACCCGCGCTCGGCCGACGCTGGCTACGTCACCGGCCTGCGCGAGTTCGGATTCAACCGTGTCAGCCTCGGAGTCCAGGATTTCGATCCGGATGTACAGCGCGCGGTACACCGAATTCAGAGCGAAGCGCAAACGCTCGAGGTCATTGCCGCGGCGCGGGATAACGGTTTCCGCTCGGTCAATATCGACCTGATCTACGGTCTGCCGAAACAGACGCTGGTGAGTTTCGAGCGCACGCTCGAGCGCGTGATCGCCGCCGAACCCGACCGCATTGCAGTGTATAACTACGCTCATATTCCAACGTTGTTCAAGCCGCAACGCCGCATCCGCGAGTCCGATTTGCCCGCTTCTGACGTGCGGCTCAAGCTGCTGGCGCTGGCGATTCGCTGTTTGACCGCCGCGGGCTACCAGTACATCGGCATGGATCATTTTGCCAAGGCCGACGACTCACTGGCGGTGGCGCAACGCCAGGGGCGGCTGCATCGAAACTTCCAGGGTTACTCGACGCACGCCGATTGCGATCTGCTTGCGCTCGGCGTGAGCGCGATCGGCAACGTCGGCCCGACTTACAGCCAGAATTTCCGTGCGCTCCAGGATTACTACGACGCGCTCGACCGCAACACGCTGCCGATCATGCGCGGTCTCGAGCTATCAGCCGATGATTTGCTGCGGCGCGCGGTGATCGACGCGCTGATGTGCCACTTTGTGTTGACCAAGCAGTCTTTCGCGATTTCCTATTTGGTCGACTTCAACAGGTATTTTGAATCCGAGCTCAACGAGCTACGCGAGTTCGAGCAACTGGGCCTGGTTAAACTCGGCGACGCTGAAATTAGAATTACACCGAAAGGGCGGCTGCTGGTGCGCAATATCTGCATGGTATTCGACCGCTATCTTCGCCAGGACCGCGAGCGACGGCACTATTCGAGAGTGATATGAACGCATTACTCGAGATCGCGCTGGCTGCCGCTTTTGTTGGATATTGTCCATTAAGTTGAAAATCGAGGCTCGGCCCACAACTTCGTGCGGTTCGGCATGTCGTCCGAACATCAGATGTGGTAGCGGCGAAAATTAGCTTAACAATGCCAGACGAATATAACCCTACGGATAGCAGCGTTGACGCTGTTATGACAATATATGCCCTAAATGCTTGCCCTCGTGAAAGGTGCTAGCCCAAACGGGCCGGATCACTCTATAGGGATGTCCCGATATTGTGCTGGGGGTATTCAAGCATCAGATTGAACACCGACGAGTCGATGACCAGGGCGTCCCGCAGTCGTTCGCTGATCCCGATGAAGATGCGATCGCCATACCGCGCAAGGCGTTGCAGCAGGCGGTTCAGCTCATGCAGCTGCGGACGCTGAGTTTCGTCGATGATTAGCGTCACGGTTGAGCATGTTTGCTTGAGCAGCCGTTCGATCCGGCGCGCGCACCGCGAAAAAAAGATGCGGTCGAGCGAACCCAACAATCTGATCTGGAGTCGTGGCGCAGCGCCGGCAGACAGACATAGTTCGATGCTTGCTTTTCCCTGTGACAGGTAGGTTTTAACCGCACGCTCGATCGAAGCGAACCATCTCTTCGCGGCTGCGCTGTCGCGGACACCGGGCTGCACGAAATGACGGTCGACATAATCGCGCATGGCGAGCCCACCGATCCAGTCAACGATCGCGAGAGGCAGCTTCCCGGGGGCTGACCACGGCAGGCTGCGCACGAAATGAAACAGCCGCGACCAGCCGCCCGCCAGTACGCCCTTGGTGAGCAGTTTGGCGAGAATGCCAAACTGCTCACGCGGGGAATACTCACCGTGATACACGGGCTCGCCGAGATACTTCATCTTGTTGCGGACGCGGTCGGCTATGCCCCGATCGCTGAACAGGCGCCGGTACAGGAGGGTGTAGCCTTCGATCATTTCATCGTAGCCCATCCGCTTGGGCATGAAGTTGGTGCCGAGCTTGGTGTTGTCGGTGTTTTCGGCATCGGCAATCAGACGGCCTTCCTTCTGCAGCCGCTCGTAAAGCGGTGTTTTCGGCAGCGCCGTAAGCAGGCCGATCATCGCGACCTGGATTCCGGAATCGCGAATGAAACGATATTGGAGTTCGAAGGTCGCCAGGGTGTCGTTGTCGAATCCGATGATAAACCCGGCCAGCACGTCGATGCCGTAAGAGTAAATACGCCGGACCGAGGTCAAGACGTCTTCGTGGGTGTTCTGGATCTTCCGGATTTCCTTGAGAGTTTGCGGATCGGGCGATTCGATGCCGACGAAAAGCCAGATGAAATTCGCTTCTCGGAACAGGTTCAGCAGCTCCGCGTCTTGCGCGAGATTGAGCGACGCCTCGGTGCCGAATCGGAAGCGGTAGCCGTGGGATTCCTGATAAGCCCGCAGGAAACGCAGCAGATCCTTTGCGACAGCCTTGTTGCCTATCAGATTGTCATCGACGAAGAACACGTTGCGCACCTTGCGAACGCGCAGCGCGTCAAGCTCCCGCCCCACCTGTTCCAGGGTCTTCCAGCGCGGCCGGCGCCCGAACATGACGATGATGTCGCAGAATTCGCAACGGAACGGGCAGCCGCGGGTGAACTGCAGCGTGGCCGTCGTGTATTTCTCGAGTTTGAGCAGGTCGAATCGCGGCGTCGGCGAATCGGAAAGCGTGACGGTGCCGGTTTCACGGTAGAGCGCAAGCGGCGAACCCCGTTCGAAATCGCCGCAGAACCGGGGCCATATATACTCCACCTCGCCACTAACGACGGTGTCGGCAACCGGCTCAAACAGTTCCGGACACAGTGAAGCATAGCTGCCGCCCGCCACCACGAAATAGCCGCGCTTGCGGTAATAGTTAAGCAGTTCGGTCTGGCGTTTGAACTGCACGCCCATGCCGCATACGCCGATGATATCGGCAAGCGGTTGCAGCGGGACGGGCTCGATATTCTCGTCGATGATCTCGATTTTCCAGTCGGGTGGACACAATGCAGCAAGAGTGGCGAGTCCCAGCGGTGGATTGACCGCGCGCTTGTTGGGAACGATTTCCTCGATTGCCCACTTGAAACTCCAAAAGCTTTCGCCGAATTTGGGATTAATGAGCAGCAGTTGCACGGTCATGGTTTCGCGCCTCGTGGACAAGGAATGCTTAAGACCGCAGCGTTGCCGCCGTCACGGTTCGATTGCGGTGAATATTGCGTTGACACCTTTTGAGCAAGCTGGTCGTGCGTCTCCGACGCGAGCTGATCTCCATCACTTTTCTTGGCAGTCAACTGCCGTGGGCTCATTCAGACCCCCATTGCCGCCTGACTTAGCAGCTCGCCATGCACACGTCGTTTGCCCGCTGGGCACATCCCAAGCCCGCCGACGTCTCGACGCAGACACCTCGCCTCAAGGCTACGCAAAAGCCGGCTACATCACAGGGAACAAGCATTCCAATTCTTCGAAACACCTGATCCCGTAATTCCGATACCGGGCTAACGCCGGAATGTGTCCCGCATATAGCGCAACACCTCATCGACATCCCTATCCGTTAGGGTAGGGTTCCCACCTTTTGGCGGCATTGCCATTGGGGACTTCGGGCTCCGGAACCCTTCCAGTATGTGTTTTTTCAAGGTGTCATTTGGTTTGGTCAAGGGACCGTCTGGCGCAGTTAAGTCAGGAGCTCCTGGAAACGCCCCTTTTCCTTTCAGGACGGCGGCTACCATCGCATCCGTCCCTTGCTTGATGCGGGGGTGCCCACGCCGCCTTATCGCCCAGTTTGGGTGGCAACGAAGCATGGCAGATGGCACAGGCTTTGGTGTACACGTCTTTCCCGTCGGCTACAGCTTTTGCACTCGCGACCAGCGCTAGCGTGGTCATCAATTCGATGAATGCAAATCTCACGGTCTTCTCCTCAATGTGGTTCTATCTAACGCCCGCGTTGAACCTTGTCGAAAACGGTCAGTGCCCGATTAACCTCGGCCCGACGGATTCACCGGTGCCGATGCTCGAACACCGCTTCGACGCGTGATGACCCGGGCCGCCGTACCTGCACAACGATGCGATATGGACCGGTATTGGGCATCCTGAAAAAGTTGCCATAAGTAACGGTGTTGTCAATCAACATGGGCTCGAGTCTCTTCTCCTCCCCGCCCAGTCCGAGTTCTTCGACTCTCGCCCTGACCTCCGCGTCGGAGACACGCTCTCCGGTCTTGCTGTCAAACAGTGCAACGACCAGATGGTATTGGCCGGAGCCGGAGGGAGCCCCGCCATGCATTGAACCCTCGACGTGCTCCTTGGGATAACCGCGGACAATTTCCGCGGGTACAATGCCGACGTAGATCGTCATGCCGCCGACGACCTTGCTCTGCCGGTCCATGTCCGCCGCCGCGGGTCCCGAGACGACGCCCAAAACTGCCAGCAAGCCGGCGAGCAACAAATGCAGAAAATCGCGCGCAAACATAAAGTCTCCTTCGATAGACCGGTTATTTCGGAACGGGCATCAGCCGGTCAGGCTCCACTTCTCGAATCCGGCTGGCGCCTTCAGCCTGTGGCGCGCACGACTGGCCCGACAGCTGCCGGGGTCCTTAACCACATCGCCCACAGCGAGATCAGTATCTGCGTGGCCAACGCCAGCCCCATTAACAAGCCGCCGATGAGCACGGCCCAAGCGAAGAACGGTTCGTATTTCGTGACCCACCACGCACCAATGTCAGCCCATATAGCGAGGTAGGGAACCACGATAATCAGAATTCTCAGGTTTGGGGAAATTTCGCTGAGCGCGAAGATCGACCCGGTGAGGAGAAAAATGATGCTGATGCCGAACAGATGAATATGAGATACCCGCGCCAACTGACTGACGCTTGTTCCGGTATCCACTTCGGTAAACTTTCTCACTTCTTCGAAGGTCGTCAGCGGAGGAACCGGGAGCCCCGACTTCGGACTGTGGCATGCCATGCAGTTGTTCTCGAATGTGTGCCTGATCGACGCGAATCCCTCCGCGGGTGAACCGCTTCGGATCCAACCGATGATCGCCTGCTTTTCCGCGGGGCTCGCCCGGTCGGCCATGGGTCCGCGCAGGGCCGCCTCGAGACGGCTACCACCTGGCGTGCCGTGGTACTTCATGGCGATCCCCTGGATGATGTTCATGCCCATCTTCAAGTGCGGAGCGACGTCAACGAAATAAAGATAAATCAACGCTGTGATATATCCAATCCCGATGGTAAGGAGAAAACAGGTGAACAGGACGCGTACGGGCGTCGGAAGCGTGCTCAGGGAATGGCTCGACATCGACTCGGCAGGGCGTTCCACAGATAATCTTCCCACGAAATAGTTGACACCTTGAGCTAACGCCGGAATGTGTCCCGCATATAGCGCAACACCTCGTCGATATCCCTATCCGTTAAAGTAGGGTTCCCACCTTTTGGTGGCATTGCCATTGGGGACCCCGGGCTCTGGAACCCTTGTAGTATGTGTTTTTTCAAGGTGTCATTTGATTTGGTCGAGGGACCGTTTGGCGCATTGAAGTCGGGTACTCCTGGAAACGCGCCTTTCCCGTCTCGTCCGT
The DNA here is from genome assembly GCA_035543335.1 of Burkholderiales bacterium. Lineage (NCBI taxonomy): Bacteria > Pseudomonadati > Pseudomonadota > Betaproteobacteria > Burkholderiales > Burkholderiales bacterium. Next base: position 51,612 of record DASZZH010000040.1, on the reverse strand, counting down.
GGCAAGCAATGCAAGTACCTTCGTAAACTGCCTTACCGGTTAGTTCGGCGGCTGGGACTTGATTTGCCAGGAACAGGGTTGCAAGTAAAAGTAACCTGGCATTTTCCATATATCAGTTGCTCCTCTGCAAGAATTGCAGTATGTCGCGTGCTTCCTGGCCCGTCAGTCCGGCACGTATGCGCATGTGACTCATGATTACTTTCCACTCGTCATCCCGGAAATCTTTTGGATCTCGCATATTGTGGCAACGGGCGCAGTTGTTGGCCCAAGCCTGAGCACCACGCGAAAACGCCGAAGGATCGAATTTTTCTTCTGCCGCAACCGCGGTGCTCCAAGGCATTATAACACCGAGGCCAAGAGTAAAAGCAGATACAATGAGTGCAACTTTAAGCTGTAATGTTTTCATGTGTCGCTCCTTCAGAAACCAAAGGCGAACTGCAGTAGCAGCCGGTTGTTATCGTTTATCGTATCAGCAAGACCGTGGTTAAACTCGTAGGCGACCTTGCCAACGGCGCTGGGTGCAAACCAGTAATTGAGGCCCAGTCCCCATTGCCTCAGGCTCTGGTCCGCGTTCGGCGACGTGAATTTGCCGTAGCGTACAACCGGCTCCCAGTTCGTGGACGGGATCCTGTAGGCCGCCTGCGCATACCAGGTCTTCCACGTCCCGCCTTGCGGTGCCACGCTTGTGGCCAGGTCACCGACACTCTGCTCGATATATTCGCCGCGTAAATCGAGACCCTTCCACTTGTAAGCGAAGTCCCCTCCAAGCACGTCGTAACTTCTGTTGGCCTCGACCGGTGCGCCACCCCCAGGTTCGACCGCCACCCTCGAGGTTCCCCCGGAAACGCCGAACTCCAAGCCGGGAATGGGCAAAATGCCGAGGCGCCCGCCGAAAAACTTCCTATTTGAGGGGTTCGTCGTTCCGCCTTTGGCCACGATGGATTCGATTCCGTTCCCCGCCCCATTAAGAGCGAGTCTTGGGCCATTTCCGACATACAACGCGTAATTCGCCTTTGCAGTCGAGCCGAACGGGAACCCGCCTCTTACGCCCAACCCGATATCGGTGATAGGTGCCGCACCGCCTTCCTCTTCAAATCCAGGTGGCTTGGAGGGGAATTTGTTGATCCAGGCCGGATGGATATTTTGGATGAAGTAGCCTACTGGGGAGAGAAACTTGCCGCCGAACACTGTGATGTAATCGTTTACAAACAAGTTCAGGTTCGCGTATTCGAGTCCAACGTCCGCCTCCCCCTTTTCGTTGGCCATAATCTCCAGCTCGGTTTCGAACAGGATCAGGTCCTTGTACTGATAATGGAAGATGGGATTGAAGCCGACTTGGCTAAATGAGCTGTTGGCTTTTTTGCGGTCGGTAAAGTCCACATGGCCGTAGCCAGCGAGGTGTACGGCCGAATTTACTTCGGTGAATTTCGACTGCTCCTCAGCGACCTTAGAAATCTGGGTTTGGACGGCTTTCACCTCTTCCTTGCTCGCGGCTTCCTGGTTTTGTTTCTGGACTAAATCACGTAGATTCGACAACTCCTGTTTCAATTGCTCGATTTCCTGTTTCAGAGTCGTAGTGTCATCGGCACCTAGTGCCGCGACCGGGAACGATGCTGCAATCGCCGCAGCAATTACACTCAACCGTAATCGTGTCGTGTTCATCATCGCCTCCTGGCATTACTTTTCCAAGGCTTTAGTATGCAACTGCTGCCTATAAATCAATTTGATCTAGATCAAATCAAATCAATCTTTCGGTTCGTCGGTGAGGTGACCGGCTTTTTCTGTGCCGGGCTGAAAGTTGTAATATTTAACTTGTAGCAAGCAGCCGGAGAATGGCGAAGAAGGGATACAGCCCGGAGCAGGTGGTTGCGAAGCTGCGCCGGATCGAAGTGCTGATGGGCGAGGGTAAATCGGTGCAGCAGGCCTGCAAAGATGCCGGGATTGCAGACGTGACTTACTGCCGCTGCCGCCGGGAGTATGGGGGTTGAAGGCAGATCAGGCGAAGCGCCTCAAGGAAGCCTAGCGCGAGAACGCATGGTTGAAGAAGCAGGTGGCGGACCTGTCGCTGGAGAAGGTGATCCTGAAGGACGTTGCCGAGGGAAACTCTCAAGCCCCGAGCAAGGCTTTGGTTGAACGACGGCTCCTATATCCGCCTGCGTCCGGAGTCCCGAGGCGCATGATTTTATGTGGAGCATCGCCGGAACACTGGATGATTCCATAATTAGCGGTCTGGCCGAGTATTACGCGAAGCAGCCTCCCATGCGCGGCAAGAAAGGTCCCACTGCACTCATCGAGGAAGGCAAGGCGCTTTTCAAAAACGGCATTCCTTCCAAGAAAATCCCGGCTTGCGCATCCTGCCATGGGGAAAACGCCGAAGGTGCGTCGATATTCCCTCGTTTGGCCGGACAGCACGCCGAATATCTGGTGCGGCAGCTTACTGTGATTCAGCAAAATCTGCGCAATTCGCCGATTATGCACGGGATTGTGGAGCAGCTCTCCGAGAAAGAAATGAAGGCGCTTGCCGCGTACTTAGAATCCTTGTAGGCTAACATCGCGCCATTGCTCATACGCGAGGCTGCGTCAGCCTTCGCTTCTGATTTTCGCCTAATTCGGTGTGGTGCTCGGCCTTATCTTCTGCCAAATATTGCAGAACAGGATACGAAGTGCACGGAAGTTGATCTATATCAAAACAACAGCCTATTTGACGAATATACTCAAACTCTAAAATGTTTTAAGTGGGAAATATGCAAATAACCCCGGTTCTTGGCGTAAATATTGATGAAAAAAGGAGATCGGCTATGAACAGAAAGTCATCTTGTCTCACGCTGGGTGCTTGCGCTGCTTTACTCGCGCTTAGCTTATCGTTGGGTGAATACGCGTTGAGTGCAGGTCAGGAGCTGTCGTCGCAGGCGCAGAAAATCGAGAGCGCAAAAACCAGGGCGGACCATGAAGCCTTGGCCGCATTTTACGAGCAGGAAGCGAAAACGCTTCAGGCAAAGGCAGAGGAACACAAGCAAATGGGCAAGGCGTACGGCAAGATCGGCGTCTTACAGGAAAAGCACAATTTAGTTCAACATTGCGACCGTCTTGTCGAAAAGTATAAGGACGCTGCCCGGGACAACCTGGCGCTGGCGAAGTTGCATCGCGAGTTAGCTGCGAAAGCGCAGCAATAGGCGGTGGGAGCGGGTAAATAACTAAATATCCGCTCGCGGTTCGCAATGCGGATGATGGTTGCCCGGACTGGGGCGGTTCCTGTTGTCCAAAGGAAGATTTTATCTGGGCAATGGACATAGGCTTGGAATGAAAATGAATCTGAACCGCAAAGAAACGCCTGTTTCGATCAAACTACTCTTACTTGCCGGTCTGTGCGGGGTGGCCAGCAGAGGTGCTGTGGGTCGTGCGCTACAGTTTCTTGACGCTGGTCAGCGGCATAGAGGTCGCGCGCCAACCCAACGAAAACTGGACATTGTGACGCTGGCGTCCTTCTCCTTTTCACCGCTACTCCGCACGGTCGCTTTCGGGCGCCAGCATGTTTAACTAAACCGTCCGTGTGAAACGCGTGTAGCTGCAAACGGGTAATAGTTATCCGCAGAGTCCAACCGCCCCACAGGCCGTGCAGAAGTCGCAGCCGTCCTTCTTAATCACGGCATAGTTACCGCACTCGCTGCATCGTCCACCTTTCATCGCCGACGCCGCGCCGCGCTGCGGAGCTTCCAAGATACCCATCTGCTGCAACGGTATACCCTCTTCGTTGAGGATACCAAGCATAACGTAGCGGTGGATCATCAGCGCTGCGACATAGGAAATAGTCGAGGGCCAGTTTTTCTGACGCCGGCTGCCCGGTACGAAGGCCATGAAATCGCCGAGCGGCTCGGGAAAATGCAGCAGCTTTCGCAGCTTCATGCCGATCCAGGCCGGATCAATCACGCGCATGTCGAGAGACAGAATCTTGCACAGCCCATCCAGAGAACGCGGATAATCGCCTGAGAGCCACATCGAATAGGGCCGTGTGACGCCGTCTGGAAGGGTAATCTCCTTGAGGCCAAGCACGAAATCGTCTCCCGTGTGCGGATTCAGCACGTCCACAGTCCAGGACATGGTGCCATCGGCGCCGGTCTTGGGCTCCTTGAGGCTGAACATGGCGTCGAGCACTGGGCCGGTCTTTCGGCCATCCAGCGCACCGAGCTGCTCAACACGATAGCGCACTACCTGCGCAAGCGCCGAAACTACGCTCGGCATACGCTTTTTCTCGCCGTGCGGCGGAAACGGCATGTCGAAGGCATCGTCGCTTGCGGTCTTGGCCAGGGTCTCAAGCTTGAGCTTGAGCCAAGCCGGGTCGTTCGCGCGCATGTCCATCGAGAGTGTCTTGGCTAGCGCTCCGAGCCCGCGCGGCTGCTCAATGCCATTGACCCAGACCTCGAAGGGAAAGGCCCGACCTTCGTTCTCGACATGGCCCACAAACAGCGCAAATGTTCCGTGGGTATGTTCGATCATATAGGTCCAGGCGGGGTTTCCCCCCGTGAGGGTTGGCCGGCCCGGCCAGCGCAGGGACGCGAGCACCGGAACCGGCACTGCCTTGATCTCAATTCGACGATTGACGTCGTTCGAGGCGAAATCCTGCGGTCCAATCTTTGCGGGCTTGTCCAGCGCCAGCACCGAGCCAATCACGGTATTAGGCCGGTAGGTAGCCAGCCCCTTCAACCCTGACTTCCAAGCGTCAAAGTAGAGATCCTGGAAGTCGTCGTAGGGATAGGTCTCGGGAATGTTGACGGTCTTGGAAATGCTCGAGTCAATATACGGCGCAACCACGGCGACCATTTCCTTGTGCGCTGCCGCCGAGAGATCAAGCGCCGTGACGAAATACCCGGGCAGATTCTCCCTGTCACCACCCGCATGACGGTACTGACGGTAGGCGTAATCCTCAACCGGAAACTCCTTCATCGTGCCATCCGCCATGCGTTTTTTCCGCGTGTAGGCCCAGGCAAACGGCGGCTCAATCCCGTTCGCGGCATTGTCAGCAAAGGCGAGGCTGATGGTACCGGTCGGAGCAATCGATAATAGGTGGCTGTTGCGCAGGCCGTGCCTGCGAATCATCTCCTTGATCTCCTGCGGCAGGCGCGATGCAAAGCTTGCGCCCGAGAGATACATGTCGGCGTTAAACAGCGGGAAGGAACCGCGCTCGCGTGCAAGTTCGGATGAAGCGCGGTAGGCTGCGTCGCGCAGGTGCTCGGAAATTTTCGCAGCCATGGCGCGCGCTTCCACGGAATCATAGCGCAGCCGCAGCATAATGAGCGCATCGCCGAGACCGAGGAAGCCGAGTCCCACGCGGCGCTTGCTCATGGCCTCCCGGTGTTGCGCCTCAAGCGGCCAGGTTGTGACGTCGAGCACGTTATCGAGCATCCGCACTGCGACCTTCACTACTTTCACGAACGCATCGAAATCAAAGCGCGCTTCTTCGCTGAATGGCAGACGCACGAAGTTCGTCAGGTTGATCGAACCAAGACAGCAGCAGCCGTAGGGCGGAAGCGGCTGCTCCGCACAGGGGTTGGTTGCCTCGACCGTCTCGCAGTAATAGAGGTTGTTGTCGCGGTTGATGCGATCGAGGAACAGGATCCCAGGTTCGGCATGGTCGTAGGTCGAGCGCATGATCTGATCCCACAGCTCGCGCGCCAAGACTTTGCGGTACACCCACAGTCCGTCATCTCGTTGATAGGCGCCCGAAGCAACCAGATCGCTATAGGGCTGCGCCTTATGGACCAGTTCGATCTCGGAATCGCTTTCAACCGCATGCATGAAGGCGTCGGTAACGCCAATAGAAATGTTGAAGTTGGCCAGGTCGCCGGCATCCTTGGCGTGGATGAATTCCTCGATGTCGGGATGATCGCAACGCAATACGCCCATCTGCGCGCCGCGCCGCGCGCCGGCCGACTCGACTGTCTCACATGAGCGGTCAAACACGCGCATGTACGACACCGGGCCGCTCGCGCGTGAGTGCGTGCCCTTCACTTCCGCGCCCTTGGGGCGGATCGCCGAAAAATCATATCCGACGCCGCCGCCGCGGCGCATCGTTTCGGCTGATTCGAGTAAGGCAACATAGATGCCCGGCTTGCCGTCTACGACTTTGGAGATCGAATCACCCACCGGCTGCACGAAACAGTTGATGAGCGTCGCCTGCAATTGGATACCGGCGGCGGAGTTGATGCGCCCGGCGGGAACGAAACCGGCTTCCATTGCTTCAAGGAAGCGTTTCTCCCAGTGAGCGCGCTTTTCTTCAGGCTCCGCCGCGGCGAGCGCCTTGGCGACCCGCCAGCGCACTTCCTTGATTGATTGTTCGCCGCCCTTGGCATATTTTTCGAGCAGGACTTGGCGGCAGACTTCCTGCTCGCGGAGTACGGATTTTTGTTCCAGTTGTTGGGTCATAGCGTCGTTACCGATAAGCACTGTCTCTCGTTGATAGTGCCAAGATAACTAGCACACTACAAGCTCTAAATTGATATGAGCGTTGATCTAGATCAAAAAGCTTTACCAATTCAAGAGAATTCCATGAATCAGAATCCGCCATGGCTTCCGGCAACGGCGCCGGCGACCGTGATCAAGCTCAGGGCCAGAAGAACCCAGTGCAGCCGCTGAATCAGCAACATAGTTTTGTATGGATTGCGTGACGCGCGAGAACGGAACCAGTCATGAAGCAGAAGCGGCTCAAGAACGAACAGGACAGCGGCAAATATCACCCAAACGGCAACCATGGCGTGCATCCACCAGAACCGCAGCTCGGCAAAGCGCGCCCACAGGTCAAGCCGCCAAACTATATAAAACCCCGACAATCCGGCGAGCAGTACCGTAATTTTTGACTGGGTGGCGAAGCGCCGCTCGATTGATTCGAATCGCTTGAATCCGTTCGGCTCGCCGGTCACGCCCGGGACAAGGACCAGCGTGACCATCGCGACGCCGCCGATCCAGAGCACCACGCATAGCACGTGCAAGACACGAGCGACGGCGAGATCACCCATGGTTACACTCCACCATGAGTTGTTTTTTGCCGCGATCGGTAGAGAATGTCAAAAGAAAGTAAATCTTTGTGTACCCAACTGGCGGTTATGAAATTATGAAAATCGTCTCTGACTCTTAGTGTTTAGTATAGATTCTAAGGAGTCAGGGTCGCATTTTTCTGCGGAACGCTAAATGCCGGGAGTAGAATTTTAATCGCTTCAAAAATAATTCGTTTCTGACCCTGGTGTTCCGAGTATCACCCATAAATGATCAACCGTTCGGCGGAAAGTAAGTCGCCAAAAACTTTCCCACATCCGTATCGCTAATTTCTTCCCAGCTCATTAGGCTCGCGATTCTCCAGTTATCTTCTTTTCCCCAAGACGGCTTCACTACATCCCTAGTCTCGAAGGGCATGAAGGCTCGCTGAGTTGGCCCAAAACACGCTTTTATTGCCCGCTCCGATAGGTAGTTTTCCGTTGCTCGACGCTCCGTAATATGGGCCGGGATTTCTGCTTCGTCGCACGCTGTCTTGAACCGCCTTCGCTCTTCCAAAGGGAGTTCGCTTGCGGAAGATCGCTCACTGTCTACAATGGCATAGACTTTTGGAGCAAGGCGCTTCAGTTCAGCGAGCTCTTGATCAACATCTCCACGAGCTAGTTGATTTCCACCGAGAGGAATAACAACTGTTGTATGGTCATGTCGCAAAAGTCTTGATCCGCTCCTTGTCAACGCGCAGCCGTCCGGAGCCGAAGGTCTGTGCCACTGCATAGTCTTCAAGATATCGCTCGGTCATTTTAAGATTCTCCTACGCAAAGAATTTCAGGTTCGGGTTGTGTCCAGCCGACCCGGGCCGAACCAAGCGCCTCTCGCGACGGCAACAGCGTTAATCAGGCCAAAGGCTACAAGCCCCGCGCTCAGCGCGACGAAGACATAGGACAACTCGCCGGTCCAGCGCAGTGCCAGCCAGCCGCAAGCCTGGAACTTCGCGATCGACTGACCGTGAATGTCCGGTTCGGGTCGGTTTCCGTCATGTCGCGAACCGGCCAAAACCGGCCATTCAAGACCACCGGGAAGGGGGTCAAGCTGCCCGCCGATTGACCTCCAGCCGGGCATCGACCAAAGCGACTACCTCATCAACTACATCGGATTGCATGCCCTTCTGCGGCGCTATGGCCTTCATCAGGCGATCCACCCTTTCGATATTAGGGGCGCCACCAAACAAGGCCCGCGCGGCAGCGGACGGGCTGCCAAGCGATAGTGCCGCGTTGGCGTATTTTTCAAACGGCACCAGGTCTTTCTCCGACGCACCCAAAGACTTGCACAACTTGACCACCCAGTTGTAAACCGACCGCGATGCTTCGATGTCGGTATGCACGGCGTCCTTGATGGACCGCATTCCCTCTTTCGTTACGCAGCGATAGTTGCCGGCGATCAACATGGGCCACTTCGCCAGCGGCACAAAGACGGAGTTGTGCACCTTGAGCTTGACGGGCAACTCGATCTTGCCGGAACCGGTGTCGAACCGGATCGTTTCGATATCCGACTCCAACTGGCGAAGCATGGCGGTGTGAGCGTCTGAGTCAAACCGGGCTGCTTTGAAGTTGGTCGGCAGGCTGACTTGCAGCACATTGACCTTTTCCTCCGGCGGGCGGAACGCCTGCGGGTCGGGACTGCACAGCGTCATCAACGCAGGATCAAAGCTGTCCCAGACGGTGGGATCTGTATAGCAGCTTCTACATGCATCAGCAGAGAGGCCTGGAATGCGAGCCAGGTAAGGCAGCGGCGGCATGTTCATGATCGACATGCAGGGAACTTTGGCTTTGGCCACCGCGTCCAGCAGCTCGCGCACGTCTGGTGAACGATACTGGGGCTCCTGCATGGCCAATGCAACAAGATCAAAGTCAGACGGGTTAACCACCTGCGGAACGTCAGCGGACAATTTACCCGGCAGTTGCCGCGAATCGATCTCAACAAGTCCGTCCCTGCCTTTGACTGGCATACGTACTCGGATGCCTTCCTTGTTGATCAACTCCGCCTCGGGTGGGAGGCACACCAATTTCACTGTATGCCCCGCGAGCAGTAGCTTGGATGCCAATAGCGAACCGTAAGAGGCGCCCATGATTAGAATCTTGTAAGTAGTGCGCATCAAAAACCTTCTCCTCGTGTTTTAGTGGCAAAACGGTTCGGGTTCTGGTGCAACAACTTCACGACCCTACGATGGCTAGTGGTTGAAAGTCTCTCTAAATCGCAACGGATGGCGGGCCCGAATCAACTTTGCACCAGAAGCGTTTAATCTCCTTCAAAAAAACACGCTTCTCGATCGCTGGTCTATGCTTTTCTGAAAATTGCTCCGTAGTGGTAGGGAGGCAATTCCACGAAACGGTCTTGCTGGAATCCCACCGGTATAACTTATAGAGGAGACCTGTTCCGGGGACATGCGTGATTCGGTGCGCGGCCCTCGCGGTTGGCCTAACACCGGGGTCTTTTCGCGCGGGAGAGCATGCCAGTTCACAATGGCGAAATGGCCATCCGGCTTTAATACCTTGGCAACCTCGCGCGCAAGTTCCATCTTGTCCGGTACGCCGTGAAAAGTGTTTGCGATAAGGACGTAGTCGACCGCAACAGTGATCAGTTTACTCAACTCCATCGCGTCACCGAGCAGCCACGTGCAGTTTTTCATTCCGTCGCAGGCTGCTTTAGCCTGTTCCAGCATGTCAGGGTCGAGGTCAAACCCGATGACTCGCCCCGAACCCACGTGCCGGGCGATAGCGGCAGTAAAGTAGCCATCCCCACAGCAAAGATCAACCACGGTCATTCCCGGGCCAATTCCTAAAACCTCTACTACCGCGTCGGGGTCAGGCCACAGGGCGTGCCACCAATCCTGACCCGGCATTGCGGTTCCTGGAAATATGCGTTCCTCAATGATCATGGACGTGGCTACTTCAAGTCCTTCCGCATCCTGTGATATTCTTCTCGGCTGATTTCTCCTCGGGCATAACGCCGGTCGAGAATCTCACGGGCGTTTTCTTCCCGATCTTGCGACCTGTGTCCGCCGCATATCGGCCAGCCCGGTCCCCGGAAAAGGAACAGTACGAGCACGACGAGAAAAATCAGAGGAAATATCCACATCCAATGAAACCCGTACCAGGGACCATCCCACCACATGATAGAAGTTACTCCATCGAATAATATTAGTTTGTTTCTGCTCCCGGGAGATCTGCGTATTGATATACCCGTAGCAGTCGATATCACTACTGCAATTCAAAAAACTATATCACTTGGCGTTGAGTATTGTTTGATCTAGGTCAAACTAACAATTGTTTACTGAATTAATAAATGAAATGGTTGAGTCGATATCTCATCTGCAAAAAGAGGATCCCATGAAGGATCTCTTAATTTTGGGAAAACACTTAAGGGTTAGAGTGTGGCCACTCTTTCTTCAGTTATTGCTGTGTCTTCTGTGCAGCGTGGCTTCCCGATCAGGGCTCGGACCTACGACCTGCGGATTAGCAGTCAGCGGGAATGTCCGCTTTGGGTCGAAAGCCGACGTTGAGTGCCGGCTCCCCAACCAGGACTCGAACCAGGGACACGCAGATTAAGTGTCAGTCGCTCTCCGCAGATCCTAACTTCCGATATGTAACCTTAGCGAAAGTCAGACTAACAGGAATCTAATTCGACAGGAATGCGAGTTTTCCTTAGAAGTCGGATTTTAGTGTCGGCCAAGCTTAGCTGCTAATGGAAATCCCTCGACTCGGTCGAAAGCGATCCAAGCAGCTTAGAATAATCGAGCCGCCTGGCGACAAGATGCACGACATTAAAGTGTCCCGATAAAGTCTTGCTTGCCGATCTCGACCCCGCAATGCCTGAGAATGTCATAGGCTGTGGTAACGTGGAAGTAGAAGTTAGGCAGCGCGAAATTTAAGAGATAGGGCCTGCCCAAAAAGGTCACCGTTTTATTACGTATTTGCAACGTAATGGTCCTTTGCTCCGAATTGTCAATTTGCTCGGACTTCAACGTCTCGAGGTAAGCCACCGTCTTGTCGATACGGGCTATGAGCTCCGGAAAGGTGGCCTCATTATCCTCAAATTTGAGCGGTTCCAGCCCCGCCAGGCGGGCTCCACATCCCTTGGCGGCGTCCGAGGCAATTTGAATTTGCCGCGCCAAGGAAAACATGTCAGGGTAAAGACGGCTATTGATCAACACTGTAGGGTCGATTTTCTTTGCTTCGGCGTATGTTGCACCCTTTGCAAGAATCGCCCCGAGATTTTTCAACATGCGAATAAACACCGGAACTGAGGCTTCGTACATTGAAATCGTTATGAGTATGTCTCCATGAACAGGTCACTTGTGGGTTTTAAGCACGATACCGGCATTCGGAATAGTTTACTCTGCTATTGGCCTACGGCCCAGAAGGTTCCAACTTCCGATAACAACCATACTCACAGGTGACCTGCCCCCATTAACATGTTCCAGTTCTGGTGTCAGGGCTTGGGGTATTTTGTGGGTCGTGTTGCGAGCGCGGCTTCTCAAGGGGTTGCCAGACGGGTTATTAGCTTGTTAAATCCCTTTGGAGACATTAGATGCTGAACCTTGTGCTGTCGACGGTAGCCTTTTTTGTTGCGAGCTACTTCATCCAACGCTATCTGGACGACATGGGCATACCGAAAAGCATGACACGCAGTCTCGTGATATTTTGCTTGGCAGCAGCCATCGCTTACGGAGTCGCATTTATTGCCGGCTGGACTGCACCTTGACGCGGATGCGCCCAGAACCCCAGCCTGTTCCTAGCCCCATAGCGATGGCTCCCCGTAGAGGGCAAAACTGGGCACTGCTCTGGTTGTTGAGAGTATTGCTACGCTAACGTCGGAGGGTCGTGAAGACTTTGCACCTGAACCCGTCGTAGGCATGCGCCTCTTCAGCGCCCTTGGATCATGCGCTTGCGCAGAGCCGCCGCCAATCTGAGGGCCCGCGCCCGGCCGTACTTATTTACCGAGTAGCTCTTGCGCCCAATGCGGCCGTCGGGGCGTATCCAGCTCGCCACTATGGAGCGGCGCCGATAGATAGACTTTGCCCGGATCCCACGATAGCGCACCAGGCGGATTTGCTCATAGACACCCAACACGCCTGTCTGGTTATTGCGCTGCGGATTACGCTTGACGTATCGGGGCTGTGGGCGGCGCCCGGGAAAATGCCGCCGCCAAGCACGGTCGCGCCAGGCGCGGGCGGCCTGCAACGCGGCGCCAGCTCCCCCAAAGCGTGAATCGGAGAACAGCTTCGAGGCTACGGTTCCTTCGATTGTTGGCACCCGCACCCACCAGCCCCGTGCGGAGGGACCATTTAGACGGCTGATGTAGCGGCGGCTAGGCGGATGCATGAGTGAGCTGTTGCCTGTTTAGGTCCAGAGGCTGAGAGAGAATTCGGCCAGAACGTTCTACTTTTCGCCTGTCTACAAAACATGGAAGCTTACAGACAGCTTCTACACCAGCCTGCGGTCCGCCAGTTCCTGCTTGAGATAAGCGTAGTAGATTGGCGCGGCCACCACGCCGGGCAGGCCGAACGCCGCCTCCATTGCCAGCATCGCGAGCAGCAGCTCCCACGCATGCGCCTGGATTTGCGAGCCGATGATGCGGGCGTTCAAGAAATACTCCAGCTTGTGGATCACGATCAAGTAGACAAGCGAGGCAAGCGCCACGTACGGCGAATCGGCCAGGCTGACAATGACGATCACCGTATTGGAGATCAGGTTACCAATGATCGGCAGGAGGCCCGCAACGAAGGTGACGGCGACGAGCGTCTTGGTGAGCGGCAAATGCACTCCGAACGCAGGCAGCAGCACGGCCAGATAAATGCCCGTGAAAATCGTGTTGAGCGCCGAAATACGCACCTGCGCGAACACCACGCGCCGGAATGCATTGCCCAGCCGGCCGGTGCGCTCGATGAGCGCGCGGGCAAGCGGCTGTTCCGTTCGGGCCGGCGTCGCCTGGCGCAGCGACACTATGGCGCCTATCACCATGCCAATCAGAACGTGGGCGAACGCGCGGCCGGCTTCCGTGCCGGCGAGCCGGAGCTCGGGCGCATGCTCGCGCAGCCAGCCCGCCAGCGCTACGCGCAGCGCATCGGCGCCGGCTGGCAAGGACTCCACCACCCAGGGCGGGAGCGTATCCCGAGCGGCCTCGATGATGTCCGCCATTTTCTGCAATAGAACGGGCAGGCTGCCGATGTCGCTACGAAAAAACGCGACCGCGCCGATAATAGCGGACGTCAAGAGGCCCACGATCAGCGACGCCAGGACTACTATCGCCACTAGCCGCGAACGCTTGCCGGACAGGCGGCGCTGTAACAGCGGCGCGATCACGCGGACCAACTCGTAGACCAGCAGTCCGGCCAGCAATGCCGACAACAAGTGTAGCCACAACACCAACGTCAGCGCCGCGGCGGTCAGACACCACGAGGCGATTTCAGGAGCAGTAAGCGGACGCTTCGTGTCTGGCATTGGATGCATGGGGGCTCTGGTGCAAAGTCTTTATAACCCTACGACGGCTAGTAGTTCACGCGGACTTTTGCGTACAATAAATAGTGGATCCGAATTAACTTTGCACCAGAGCCGGTTAAAGTGCCGATACTTGAAAAGGGTATTGAGGCTGCTCGAGGAAGTCATAGCCGGCTCCGAGGACAAACCCGATCAGTTTACGCTCCCAATGCTCCTTGATGTTGTTGCACCAGAACCAGTGTCCAAAAACTGGATCGACCATCGTTAAGCAGCAAGCCGATAGCCATGGGGATTTCCTAATTTAGTAATTCGCCATGCACAGCTTTTTAAAAAGTTAGTGTAGGGTCCTCACTGTCGGTGCAATACTTAATCCGATATTGAGTATCACCACCCGGTGGCCCAGCAGGACGACACTGCCTTTGAGGCGGTTATCGCCGTTGTCGCTGTATTCAAAATCATAAGCGCGCTGCAGCTTGAGGCGGCCGTCCTCATCGCGCGCGAGTTTCAGGCCTGCGATTGCCACGGTGTAATCGAGCAGCATCAGCCCCTCGGCTGCGCAGGCGGCGCGGGCGGCGCGGATTGCGGCTTCGCGGGCCTTCAGGCTGTCGAACCAGAGCCAGGCGAACCCTCCCAATATGAGGATGATGACGATTTCCGGGCCGGGCATGGCAGTTTCCTGAAACACTCGCGGAAGAATAGCGTTGAGGCATTTTAAACTATGCTACACGGGTCTGGTGCAACAACTTCACGACCCTATGATGGCTAGTGGTTGAAAGGTTCCATAAATCACAACGGATGGTGGACCCGAATCAACTTTGCACCAGAACCAAAAAGAGTCGGTCAGGTTACTCGCGCTAACCCTGTTCTTGGCGAATTACAAAATCATGAGATAGAGCGTGAGGTCAGGGCAGTATTGTCAATCGGCGGTCATACTACCATGGGCTCGTTCAGACCCCCATCACCGCCTTAATTGGCAATTCGCCATGCACACGCTCAATCCGCGATTGAGCCGACCTTTCCCCGCATCTTCTTGACTTGTCCTCGCCGGATCTTGCTTTCCAGGCGCCTTCTCCGGGAGCTGCGGGTCGGACGGGTGGGTTTGCGTTTTCGCGGGGTCACGGCCACACTCGCGACCAGATCTTGCAGCCGCTTCAGCGCGTCTTCCCTGTTCTTTTCCAGGCTGCGATGCTGCTGGGCCTTGATGACGAGCACTCCTTCCCTGGAAATGCGCGAATCCCTCAGGCTCAGGAGCCGTTCCTTGCAGGGGCCGGGGAGCGACGAGGCGCGGATGTCGAAGCGCAGGTGCACCGCCGAGGAGACCTTGTTGACGTTCTGGCCTCCCGCTCCCTGCGCGCGAATCGCGCTGATCTCGACGTCGCTGTCGGAGATCGTGATCGTGGGGGAGATCTTCGGCATGGCTCTCATTCTGCCTCGCGCCGGTCCACTACGGGCGAAAATCTGGAGAGCGAGCGGCGCGGGCGGCGGCTTGACGCTTGCCGGCTTCGTCCACTAACCTGAAACGGGCTCGTGTCGTCCGCGATCCGGCGGCGCGGCGGCCGGCCGTATTCGCTCGACAGGAAGATCGGCCCGGAACCGCAGCCATTCAATCCAACGATGGAAGGCAAAAATGAGACTTCTGTATTTCGACGACTTCAAGCTGGGAGTCCTCAAGGGAGACGCCGTGGTCGATGTGTCGCGGGCGGTGCGGGACATTCCCAACACGGGCCTGCACAACCTTATCAGCGGCTTGATCGAGCGCTTCGCCGATTACCGCAAGCGCCTGGAGAAGGCGGCCTCGAGTGGCCGCGGCATACCTGTGCATGGCGAATTACTAAATTAGGAAATCCCATGGCTATCGGTTTGCCGCTTAACGATGGTCGATCCAGTTTTGGACACTACGGGTACCGTCCTGTTCGTGGCGGATAAGTACCGAAATTTTCACGACCTTGCTTCCCATGAACGGGAGGGAACCGATTTCGGGATTGCCTTCCGTGACAACGCGTCGTCATTTGCCATTGTGGCGCCGCCCGGTGGTGGCATTGAGCCGGGCACTTCGGAAATTGCTGACGCGATCGCCGGTGAAGATTTTTCCTTTTATGCTTTCGAGGGCCTTAAACCTGACGGTAACAGCGACCTTCATATCACTAGTACGCGATTCGACGAGTGTCGATGTCTCTCGTTAGTCGCTCGGGCAAGGACAATTATTACTGTCCACGGACGCGACGTGGAGGATCAGGTGGTTTTTGTCGGTGGACTTAATTCTGCGCTCGGCAGAAGGATCGCCGCGGCCCTTGAGCGAGTGGGAATCAAAACCAGTCACCACGACGATCCCACGCTACAAGGCCTAAGCCCAACCAACATTTGTAACCGTGGTACTTCTGTCGCGGGTGTACAGCTTGAGATTGCAGTCGGACTACGACGCATGATGTTTCAGTCATTAAACGCCACGGGTCGGGAGTCCCGCACTGTTCGGTTCGCGCAATTCACTGAGGCTCTAAGAAGGGTTCTGGTGTAAAGTTGATTCGGGTCCACCATCCGTTGTGATTTAGGGAACCTTTCAACCACTGGCCGTCGTAGGGTCGTGAATTTGTTGCACCAGAGCCCGGAAAAGGTAGCCCGCGCCCGCGATGTGTTTGGAATGAAGATGGGCATAAACTACAGTCCAACTTACCTGAGGTAAACAAAAATGATTTTATGTCCGGTTGCTATCGCAGTAGGATGCAAAAAATGCCTCGTGTTCCGAGTGTGTCCCGTAAAGGGAATCATTGGAGATTACAAGGAAGACAAGACAGATCAAACTTCGAACGAGAAGAAAGTGACAGCTTCAAAAGCCACAGAGAAGAAGTGAAAGCACAAGGGCTGTCGGTCGGGAATCGAGGTTCTGGTGCAAAGTTGATTCGGATCCACCGTCCGTTGTGATTTATGGAACCTTTCAACCACTAGCCGTCGTAGAGGCGTAAAGTTGTTGCACCAGAACCGAGTGCCCGCAGGCACGAAGAAAAGTGTATCCTTATTGTGCGGTCAATCAAAACGGAGGAGGACGTATGAACGCAAGTCAGCGAAGAATCGGACGGTCTTTATGGGTGGGCATTGGCGCGGCCATTCTGCTTTCAGGATGTGCCACGGTCACCGGGTGGTATGACGGGATGACCGGATGGGTGGGCGGGGTGTTTTCGAGCGGGGTGAAGGTGACGCTCAGCGGAAGCGAGGAAGTTCCGCCCGTTACGACCTCGGCCAAGGGCAGCGGCACCATCACGGTCAAGGATGACGGGTCGATCAGCGGCAGCATCACCACCTCGGGCGTCGCGGCGTTCGCCGCGCACATTCACATGGCCGAGCGCCGCACGATGAACGGCGGGATCATCGTGCCGCTCACCAAGACGTCCGATAACGTCTGGTCCGTTCCGGCCGGCGCCAAGCTGAACCAAGCGCAAATGGCCGCGTTCAAGGCGGGTCTGCTCTACGTGAACGTACACAGCGCCGCGTATAAGGGCGGAGAAATCCGCGGCCAGATCAAGCCGTAACCTGTCCCTGGCGAATTACAAGATCATGACACGGAGCAGGTAGGGCGGGGCAGGCTTGCGAATTGCCAGGACGCTGGTATCGTTCGGATTCATTCACGTGGCGATTCCCTGTTATTTCCCTGATACGTCCCTGTTAATTCCCTGTTCCGATTCGTGCCCAAAACAGGAGTAATGGCTGGAGATCGGCTTTGGACGGGGATTCCTGTGGGAAAGAGCGTGAGTTGTACCGTCAGAAATGCGATTTTTCCCTGTATCTTTCCCAGTTATAGGGAATTTTGATGTGGAGAAGGGTTCGCGCTAGACTGCTAGCACCGCCAAATGCCTTCTTGTAAGATATTGCCAGCCTAATGATATAAGTTGGAGCAATTATTGGGGAGCAGGTCAGCACCACTTGGGCAGAGGCTCTGACGTGAGGAGTGGCAACAGACCCAGCGATAGCTATACCTTGATAGGCATTCGTCCGTTTTGTCACCCCGCAAAAGCACCAGAACCGTCGTATTGTTTTGCGGCTCAAGAGTTTTGTCGCGTGCATACTCGACCACGCCTCATGCACTTTGACCTAAAGGATGCTTCGATGAAGCTTGATTAGTGTTCATTGACAGGCTAACTTGCGATTGATAAATTGAGGCGGGGATAATGTGCTCGGGGCGTGCAGCAGACACGGTGTGATGAATGTCAGCGGGCTAACTGGTCGGAACCGCTGCTACATCTTTTTCCTTTAAAGAGACATCGAATGTATAAGAGGATACTACTGCCCATTGACAGCAGCAGCATATCGGCACGGGCTTTGGCTGAGTCGATTAAACTGGCTTCGGAAATGAGGTCAAAGTTACGCATAGTGCACGTGGTGAAGGTGGGCCTGCCAATCGATGATGACCTCGAAAACATTATTGATGTCGGCGAACTTACTCAGAAGCTGCGCCATTTGGGCCAAACCTTGCTGGATAAGGTAGCGGAGACAGCCCGCCGGGCCGGCGTGGAACCGGAAACAGGACTGCTCGATGCGAAAAAAGACCGCGTAGCAGCCGTCCTTGGTGAAGAAGCGGCAAGGTGGCAAGCCGACTTGGTAGTCATGGGCACACACGGGAGGGTCGGTTTCGAGTACTTGTTGATGGGAAGCGTAGCGGAAGAGTTCATTCGGGTTGCGAACGCACCTATCCTGATTGTCCGTGGATAGCAGCGACAGGCCCCACGACCCGTCATAAAAGTCGGAGCAATTATTCAGGGTCTGATTAGTTGACCTGCCCTGATTTTCTCGTGCCAACCAGAACGAGAGAGGAGGCGACCAATGATCTGCTGTTGATATCCTGATCCAGCTGGAAACAGCTAGGTTGATTTGTAGAGGAGGGTATTAGCAAGAACGTTGCTTCCCGGATTCCCTGTTAATTCCCTGCTCTCAACAATGCGCTAAATGCTGGATAGGGTTTGGAAGCGGCGCAGGACCGGCACTTTCAAGGGAAATGCATCCTTGTAGAAACGTTGGCAATGCAGTTTTTCCCTGTAGCGGCGGAACGGTATCACCCGCAGCTTACCTACGGCCCCTCCCTTACATTTTCCTTACGGCGACGAGCGCAAGAAAATTGTAAAAGGTCCGGGTTATAAGCTATTTTTAACAACGGAACCCCCATATTGAGAGGCAGATATATAAATAAATATTCTCTAAGGCAAATTCCGTCTGCATTAGGTGTTGATAGCCCTCACTTTTTCTAGTCTGTAAGGCGTCCAGTTCATTTTGCATTTCATCCTTTTACCACGCTAGACAAGGCGATTACGGGCGACATTGAACCGCTAACCAACATTTAACACATACAGTACCGACTCTTGATTCCCGCAATACCCCGTCAAAATAAAGCATAAACTATATGTGCATTGAGGCAATTCCTTAGAACGCCCAACTTCAGGCTCTCAAATGGCTTGGATAGTAGGCACTATCAATCGAGGAGGCAACATGAAAGACAAACGCAATCAGCTCACCGGAGAAACTCCGGCACAACGGGGCGTAACCCGCCGCCGCTTTATCAAGGCCACCGGTGCGGCTGGGCTTGCCGCTAGCGTCGCCCCGTTCATCAGCGTGCGGCCGGCGCGCGCTGCCAAAAAGACCTTGAAGATAGTACAGTGGAATCACTTCGTTCCCGGTTACGACAAATGGTTTGACAACGTATACATCAAGGAGTGGGGCGCGAAAAACGACACCGAAGTGATCGTTGATCACGTCGGGATACCGGCGCTCAGTCCCCGGGCCGCGGCTGAAGTAGGGGCGCAGAAAGGCCACGACTTGTTCATGTTTCTGTCCCCGCCGCCGGCTTATGAAGACCAGGTGATAGACCACAAGGAAATTTATCAGGAATGCGAGCGCAAGCACGGCAAACCGGTGCCGCTTGCCGTTCGCAGCACCTACAACCCCAAGACCAAGAAGTATTTCGCATTCTCCGATAGCTACGTACCCGATCCCGTGAACTGGCGCAAGGATTTGTATGACGCCGTGGGCGCTGCCGCGCCCAGCACCTGGGACGACGTGCGCGTCACCGGGCGCAAGATCAAGGAGAAGTTCAACATTCCCGTCGGCATCGGTCTTTCGGCCGAGCTCGACACGGCGATGGCGATGCGCGCCGTGCTCTATTCTTTTGGCGGCTCGATTCAGGACGAGAAAGCAAATGTGGTGTTGAACTCGAAGAACACGGTGGAGGCGGTCAAGTTTGTTAAAGCCTTGTATCAGGAAACCATGACCCCTGAGGTGCTGGCCTGGGATCCGTCGTCGAATAACCGCGCCATGCTGGCCGGCAAGATTTCAGTGGCGCTCAACGCCATTTCGATTACCCGCGAAGGCGAGAACAAGAACATACCGGGCACCGACAACATCTGGCTAGCCAAAGCCTTGGCCGGACCGGTGCGCCGCATCGGCCTCGAGCACGTGATGGACTGCTACGTCATCTGGAAATTCGCCGATAACATCGAGGGTGCGAAGAAATTCCTTATTGACTACATTGACAACTTTCGCCTGGGCTTCCTGGCCAGCGAGTTTTACAACTTCCCGTGCTTTCCCAGCACCGTTCCCGACATCAACAAACTGCTTGCCAATGACTCCAAGGCGAAGCCGAGCGATAAATACAAAGTGCTCGCTGACGTGCTCGATTGGGCGACCAATGTCGGCTACCCCGGCTATGCCAATGCGGCGGAGGACGAGATTTTCAACACCTGGGTGATCAATACCATGTTCGCCAAGGCGGCGACTGACACCGAGACACCGGAAAACGCCATCAAGCAGGCGGAAGAGCAGTGCAAGCGCATCTTCGCCAAGTGGCGCGAAAAAGGGCTGGTCTGATCCGCCCTTCCATCGCAACGCCCCATCCGCCGCACCCGGCGGATGCGCTGTCGAATTAAAAATAACTAACATGGCCACAGTTGAAGCACGCTCCATCACCAAAAATTTTGACGGCAGCAACGCGGTAGACGGCATCAACTTGCGGGTGAAGGAAGGCGAATTCCTGGTTTTGCTCGGGCCTTCCGGCTCGGGCAAAAGCACCCTGCTGCGCATGATTGCCGGCCTGGAAATTCCGACCGCCGGCGATATTCTCATCGGCGACAAGATTGTCACGCTGCTTCCGCCCAAGGCGCGCAACATTGCCATGGTGTTCCAGAGCTACGCGCTTTATCCCCATCTCTCGGTGTTCAAGAACATTGCGTTTCCGCTCGAAAACATGGGGTTGGCAAAAGAGGAGACCCGCAAAAAAGTTGAACAGGCGGCCTTGATGTTTGGCATCCAGCGTTTGTTGCAACGCAAGCCGCGTCAGCTCTCCGGCGGTGAGCGCCAGCGCGTGGCGCTGGCGCGCGCGGTGGTGCGCGAGCCGGTGGCGTTCCTGCTCGATGAACCGCTTTCCAATTTGGATGCGCAACTACGGACTTCCGCGCGCGATGAGCTGCAGCAATTCCAGCGCCGCCTCGCCACCACCACCGTTTACGTCACCCACGACCAGATTGAAGCGATGGGGTTGGGTGACCGCATCGCGGTGCTCAATCACGGCAAGCTGCATCAGCTCGGCATGCCACTTGAAGTTTACGACGATCCGGCTGACACCTTCGTCGCCACCTTCATCGGCTCGCCGCCAATGAACCTCATCGAGCAGGACCAGACCATCACCGGCTTCCGTCCCGAGCACTTCCTGCCCAGAGAGGTGTATGGGGCTAGCGGTGGCGCCACTGTATTTCCGTTCCGTGTGACGCGTGTTGAACATCTGGGTTCGGACAGGCTGGTGTATGGCGTTCTGGAATCACCATTACCCTCCGCGAAAGTAATTTCCCGGCTGCCGTCCACGGTGGCGCTCCCGATCGAGAAAGGTAGGCGTTACGAATTTGTGGTGCGCGCCCACGATCTAAAGCATTTTGACCCCAAGAGCGGCTTGAAGATATCAGGCGGGTAGAAATACTATGAGCCAAAGCACGGTTCTGCAAAGCGACAAACTGGAACAGGAAGCGTGGCTCGGGCGCTTGATGCTCGCTCCCGCAGTCATTTACATCGCCGCACTGGTGGGTTTTCCGTTCCTGCTTGCCATTTATTACAGCCTGAGCGACGCCACGGTGGGAAGCCAAACGCTGCATTTCGTGGGCTTCAGGAATTTCCAGCGCATCCTCGAAAACAGTACCTTTTGGACTTCGCTGCGCAATGCCCTGGTGTTCACCTTTGTCTCGCAACTGCTGGTGGTGATTCTCGGCAAGGTACTGGCGATGGCTTTGTACAAGGATTTCCGTGGCAAATGGCTGGTGCGCTTTCTGATTCTTCTGCCGTGGGTCGCTCCGATTTCGCTCGGCAGCATCGGCTGGCTGTGGATTTTCGATCCCGTATACAGCATCATCAATTGGGCGGGGCGGGCGAGCGGCCTCTTCGGCCCCACTACCTGGCCGATCTGGCTCGGCCAGCCGAATCTGGCGATGGCCTCGGTTATCATGGTGGACGTATGGCGCTTGCTGCCGTTGGCCACGGTCATCATCCTCGCCGGCTTATGCTCGATTCCGCAGGACATCCACGATGCGGCGGAGGTGGACGGCGCGAGTTTCTGGCGGCATCTCACTTACATCAACATCCCGCTGCTGATGCCGATCATGCTGGTCGCGCTCCTGTTCGGCATCGTGTTTACCTTTACCGACATGATTGTGATTTTCGTGCTGACCCGCGGCGGGCCGTATGACACGACGCAAGTGATTGCCAGCCTCGCCTATTTCACCGGCATCCAGGGCGGCGACCTCGCCGAGGGCGCGGCGATTTCGCTGTTCCTGTTTCCGCTCCTGGTTGCAGCCGCCATATTTTTGCTGACGCTCGCCAAGCGTACCGAGGTGACCTGAATGCAACGGCTCAAAAACATCGGCGCGCGGATAGGCCATTTCGGAATCATCGCCGCGTTTACCGCGTTCACCGCGTTTCCGTTTTACTGGATGTTGATCACCACCTTCAAGCAAACCAATGATCTCATCAACATCAAAAACAACCCGTTCTTGTTCAACAGTCCACCCACCCTGGAGCATTTGCGGGTGCTGTTCGTGGATACCCAATACGGCCTGTGGATTTTCAATACGCTGGTGGTGGGCGTGGCGGTTGTCATTATCACTTTGCTGCTTGCGGTTCCCGCGGGCTACAGTCTGGCACGGCTCTCGGGCCGCTGGGGCCAGCAACTCGCAATCGGCATTTTTCTGACTTACCTGGTTCCGCCCACGATATTGTTCATTCCGTTTTCGCGGATTGTCGCCGATTTAGGTTTGCAGGATTCGCTGTGGTCGCTGGTGCTGGTCTATCCCAGCTTCACCGTGCCGTTTTGCACCTGGTTGATGATGGGTTTCTTCAAGACCGTGCCCAAGGACATCGAGGAGGCGGCGATGATAGATGGCCTCAGCCGTTTCGGCGCTTTTCTCAAGGTGGTGGTACCGATTTCCTCGGCGGGAATTCTTACCGTCATCATCTTCACGCTGACGCTGGTGATGCAGGAATTCGTGTACGCGCTTACCTTCATCACGTCCTCCTCGCAGCTCACGGTCAGCATCGGCGTGCCGACTTTCCTGGTGCGCGGCGACGTGTATTTCTGGGGCTCGCTCATGGGCGCGTGCCTAATTGTGAGCATTCCCATCGCCATACTGTATAATTTCTTCGTCGACCGCTTTGTGGCGGGCTTTACCGTGGGAGCCGTTAAATAATCGCAAGCGCAAAACGTTATGCTTTTCTGCTTTGCATAGCGCTGCTTTTCCCAGGCAACAGTCACGCTGCCCCGCTAAATCCGGAAATCGAAGCCTTCATCCGTGAGATGGCGGAAAAACATCATTTCAATTCGCGGGAGCTGCGCCGAATCTTCAGCCAGGTCAAACTCCAGCCCGAGGTGCTCAAGGCGATTTCCACTCCCGTAACGTCGCTGCCCTGGAATGAATACCGCGCGTTGTTGATCAACCCGGCGCGCATCAGCGACGGAGTCAAATTCTGGGACGAGCACGAAAGAGCACTCACGCGTGCCAGGCAGAAATACGGCGTGCCGGAAGAAATCATCGTCGCCACCCTCGGCGTGGAAACGCGTTACGGCAGGAACACCGGCAGGTACCGAGTGATGGATGCGCTCACCACGCTGGCGTTTGATTTCCCGCCGCGCGTAGATTTTTTCAGGGATGAACTCGAACAATACCTGCTGTTTACACGGGACAGTCACATCGATCCGTTGAGCCTCAAGGGCTCTTACGCCGGGGCGATGGGCATGCCGCAATTCATTCCCAGCGCTTATCGGAGCTATGCAGTGGATTTTGACGGCGACGGCAAAGCCAATCTCTGGACCAGTGCTGCCGATGCCGTCGGCAGCATCGCCAATTATTACCAGGCTTACGGCTGGCAGGAGGATGAGCCGATTGCGGTGGGCGCGAGGGTGAGCGGAGATGAATTCCTGCCCTTGCTGTCACGGGACATCGAGCCGCACACGCCGGTGGCCGAATTGCAGAACATGGGCGTCACCCCCGAGCAGGAAATTTCGGGAGACAATCTGGCGAGCCTGTTTGCCTTAGTGGAGGGTGATGAAACGCAGTACTGGCTCGCGCTCAACAATTTTTATGTGATTACCCGCTACAACCGCAGCGTCTATTACGCGATGGCGGTGTATGAACTGAGCCGCGAGATTCGCGCCGCAAGGGGAACGCAGATAGACGATGAATAATAGGGAACCTCTGATTAAGTCCCGCGCGGTTGCGACGGCGGCTTTCCGGGAGGGGATGTGCGAAGCGAGGCGCAGCCAATGGCAATGCCCCCTTGGCAAGCTGAGCGACAAAGCAGACTGCCCGGAAAGGCGCCCCGGACTCGGTCTCGCGGAGCGTGGTGCGGGCAGGGGCGCGAGCTGCCGCAAGAATCACTGTTAAACGGGGCGCTCATGCTGCCGCTCCCGCACCCCAAGCTTCGCTCACCGTGTCGCGGCAGCCTTCCCTCCGGGTTGCGGCAAAATGCGGCGTCTGCGTCGTGCTCACCGGAGCGTGGAGCCTCGGCACGTGCGACCGCGAAGGCGAGCGCTGGCCCGCTTCACTGCACAGCTTCGCAGGTGCGACGCTGCGCGGGCCCTCCTCGGCATCGTAGTCCGGGCTACGACCTTCGTCGCGCGCCTTGCATCCATCCGCATTTTGCCAGCAACGCAATCCGCGGAGGACTTAATCAGAGGTTCCCTAGTCTGAACGCTTGCGGGCGAGCAGATGTATCAGCGGCTCGTAGGCGGTGTCGCGCGAAAAGCGCAAACATGCAACCATCGTGGCCAGCAGGGTGAAGCCGAACAACACCGCCAGATCAACCGCCACGCTGAAATCCGTGTTGAATGACGCGCCGTTAATCCCCAACACGGCGTGCTTGAGCAAATCCACGCCATAGGTATAAGGGTTGAGGCTGGCGACGAAGCGCAGCGCGCTCGGCAGGTGCTGCACTGGGTAAAGCGAGCCGGAGAGAAAGAACACCGGGAAAATCACTAGGTTCATCATCACCGCGAAGTTGTCGAGCGTGCGAGTCCACGCGGCAATCAGCATGCCCATGCTGGCGCAGGTGAGCGAAGTGGCGAGGATACCGAGAATCAACAGCAGCGGCGCCACGCCGTTTTTGAGATAGCCAATGAGCGCGAGCAATATCAGCACCAGTATGGCCTGAATGATGGCGGCAAGCGCCGCGCTCAAGGTCTTGGCAATCACAATCCAGTAATGCTCGAACGGCGCGATTACCAGCATGCGCATCACGCCCGATTCCTTGTCGTAGACGGTGGAAAGCGCGGCGAGCATGGCGCCGAAGAGCATGGACATGCCAAGCACGCCGGGCACGAGGAAATATTGATAGCTGGTGTTGCCCGAACGCCCCAGCATGGCGTCGAATCCGGCGCCGATCACCAGCAGCCAGATCATCGGCCGCACCATGGCGGAAAGCAGGCGCGAGCGCTGGCGAAAGAGCTTCAGCACTTCGCGTTCAATCACGGCGTATACCGGGCGCAATATCATGGCCGATCCCAGTGTTCGGTTTCATTCACCCACAAAAACACATCGTTGAGATTGGGTTTACGCCAACGCATGCCGGTCACCCTGTCGCCCAGTTCAGTTTGCAGCAGCATCAGCGCCGCCAGGTCGCGGCCGGTAAAGCGGAAGCAGGCCTTGTCGCCATCCATGTAGCTCGGCCCCAGGCGGGAACTCAGGCTTTGCGCCAGCTCCTTCAGGTTCTCGGCTTCGATTTCGATGATGTAGGCGCCGAGACCGTCAATCAAATCGTGCGGCGGGCCGTTTTTGACGATGTGCCCTTTTTTGATGAACGCCACTTCGTCGCAATCCACTGCTTCTTCAAGATAGTGGGTGGTGAGAAACACCGTCACGTTGAGTTCTGCGCGCAGGCGTTGGATGAAGCGCCAGATGTTGCGGCGGTTGGGGACGTCCAGCCCGATGGTGGGTTCATCAAGAAACAGGATTTGCGGGCGGTGGATCACGCCGCGCGCGATATCTAGCGCGCGGCGCTGGCCCCCGGATAACTCGCCCACCGGCTGATGGCGTTTATCCTCCAGGCCGAAAAGTTCCAGCAACTCGCTGCTGCGCTCTTTGATTTGAGCAATGGAAAGGTTGTGCAGCAGTCCGGCGAAACGCAGGTTTTCCGCGACTGACAAGGTGCGGTCCAGGGCGGATTCCTGAAACACCACGCCGATCGCCGCGCGCACCTTGAGGCCGTCGCTTCTCACATCATGCCCCGCCACCCAGGCCTCGCCCGTTGTCGGGCGGATGAGCGTGGAGAGCATGTGGATGGTGCTGGTTTTCCCCGAGCCATTGGGACCGAGCAGGCCGAAGAATCCGCCGGTGGGAATTTCGAGATTTAATCCATCAACCGCGAGCGTCTGACCGTAACGCTTGGTAAGTCCTTGTGCCTTGACTGCGTGCGTTGCGGAAACGGCGTCGCGCATCATTGGACTATCAGGCGGCGCTCTTGCTCAAATTGCGGGAGTTGTGATCGTCGCGGAACATGATCGGCCGCACCGCGACGGTTTTGGCTTGCACCTGCTGCGCCTTGGCCACTGCGTCCGTGACCACATGATGCCGCGGCGATAAATCGCACACTGGATCGGCGTTACGTGCGTCCCCGGTGAGCATGTAAGCCTGGCAGCGGCAGCCGCCGAAGTCCTTGGTTTTTTCCGGACAGCTGCGGCACGGCTCTTTCATCCATTCATCGCCGCGGTAGCTATTGAACGCCGGCGAGTCGTACCAGATCCATTTCATGTTTGCTTCGCGCACGTTGGGGAAGGTAAGCCCCGGCAACATGCGTGCTTCATGGCAGGGCAGCACCACGCCGTCGGCGGTGATGGTGATGAACACCGAGCCCCAGCCGTTCATGCATGCCTTGGGGCGGTTCTCGTAATAGTCGGGCACCACGAAGTAGATGCGCATCTTGTCGCCGATCTTTTCGCGGAAGCGGTTCACAATGGCCTCGGCTCGCTCCAGTTGCTCGCGCGAGGGCAAAAGATGATCGCGGTTAAGCATGGCCCAGCCGTAATACTGAGTGTTGGCGAGCTCCAGATATTCCACGCCGAACTGTTCCGCCATGTCGAGGATTTGCTGGATATGCTCGATGTTCTGCCGGTGCAGCACCACGTTCAGCACCATCGGATATTCGTATTGCTTGATGAGCTTCGCTACTTTCATCTTGATGTCGAAGGTGCGGGTGCTGCCCAGAAAATCGTTAAGCTCGCGCGTCGAATCCTGGAACGAGAGTTGGATGTGATCAAGCCCGCCTTCCTTAAAGGCGGCGATGCGCTTTTCATTCATGCCGATGCCGGAAGTAATCAGATTGCTGTAGTAGCCGAGCTTTCTGGCTTCCGCAACCAGGATTTCCAAATCATTGCGCACCAGAGGCTCGCCGCCGGAAAAGCCCAGTTGGGTTGCGCCCAGCTCGCGTGATTCCCGCAGCACGCGCAGCCAGTCATCGGTTGAGAGCTCCGCGCCGTAGCGCGTGTAATCAATGGGGTTGGAGCAATACACGCAGTGCAGCGGGCACTTGTAGGTAATTTCAGCCAGCAGCCACAGCGGATTGCCGGGGGGCTTAGACTGCGTTTTTGGGGCGGATCCAGCCGCGTTCATAAGCCACCTCCATAAAATTCATGACGTCCTGGCGCAAATCGGCGCCGGGAAACACCTGCTCCAGATTTTTGACAACGGCAGCGATGGAGAGTTTGCCGTCGATGCATTTCAGTATTTCGCCCGCGCTCTGCGAGAGCTTGACCATGCCTTCGGGATAGAGCAGCACGTAAGCCTGCTGCGCCTGCTCCCACTGCAAGCGGAACTGCCTGCCGATTTCCACGACATCATCGAGGTCCAGCCGCGCTTCCCCGCTCATGATTTGATTTCCGTCTTGCAATAGTTGATCTGCATTGCATCCAGCATGCTCCACAGCACGTCGAGCTTGAACTGCAGGATGTCAAGCGCGCGCTCCTGCTGCTCGCGGGTCTGGTAGTGATCCAGGGTGAAGCCCAGCGCGAATTCCACGTCGCGCCGCGCCTGCGCCAGACGGTTGCGGAAATACTGGTAGCCTTCCTGGTCGATCCATGGATAGTGCTGCGGCCAGTTGGCAAGCCGGTTCTTGTGAATTTCCGGGGCGAAGAGTTCGGTGAGGGAAGAAGTCACCGCTTCCTGCCAGGGACGGGTGCGGGCAAAGTTGATATACGCGTCCACTGCAAAGCGCACGCCCGGCAAAACATATTTAAGCGAAGTGATGTCTTCGCGCTTCAGTCCCACCGCTTCGCCCAGCCTCAGCCACGCTTCGATACCGCCTTCATCGCCTTTGGTGCCGTCGTGGTCGATGATGCGCTGGATCCATTCGCGCCGCACGTCGCGGTCGGGGCAGTTGGAGAGAATCGCCGCATCCTTGAGCGGAATACTGATCTGGTAATAGAAGCGGTTGTACACCCAGCCCTGAATTTGCCCGCGATTCAATTTGCCGGTGTTCATCGCCACCTGGAACGGGTGATAAATATGATAGCGATCGCCCTTGGCCCGCAGCTGCCGCTCGAATTCTTCCCTGCTCCACGGTAGTTTTTCGTTTACGCCCACGGTTTCTCCTACAGTTCTATTTCCATTTCATCATACGCCACTTCGATGCCATTGGCAGTGAGCTCGGCGCGTTCGCGCGACTCTTCGTTCAGGATGGGATTGGTGTTGTTGATGTGAATGAGAATCTTGCGCGGGCGCAGC
This sequence comes from Burkholderiales bacterium, assembly GCA_035543335.1. Taxonomy (NCBI): domain Bacteria; kingdom Pseudomonadati; phylum Pseudomonadota; class Betaproteobacteria; order Burkholderiales; species Burkholderiales bacterium. The sequence continues at coordinate 22,904 of DASZZH010000040.1, read as the reverse complement.
AGCGGCTTCAGCACGCTGATCATGCCGCCATCGCCCGATTGCGGCAGATGTCCCATGTCGCGCGAACTCTGCCTGGAAATGCCGAGACGGATCAACTCATCATCAGTCCAGCAGGTGCCATCCACCAGCAGGCAATCGGCGTTTTCCAGAAACGGCTTGAGGTGCGGCTCGTTTTCTCCCAGGCCCGGCGCGTAGAACAGGTTCTTGCCGCTGCGCGTGTCCGTGATGCGCATGCCGATGTTGTCGCCCTCGTGCGGATTATTGCGGTGCGGGGAATAGGGGGGCGCCTTGCTTTTCAACGGCACTGTGGTAAAACGCAAATGCTGCGCTCCGATGACACTGAAGCTGTTGCCTTTATCGATAGGCAGTTTGTGCCAGTTGACGCTGCAATAGTGGCCGAGGACGTTAAACAGGGGATTGCCGGTGGTCAAATCCTCTCGCGCCATTTCGGTGCAGTAGATTTCCAGCGGCTTGCCTTCGCGCAGCATCAACAACCCGGTGGTGTGGTCAATTTGACTGTCGATGAGAATGATGGCGCGGATGGCGGTATCGCGGATTGAGCGCGCCGGCTGCAAGCCGGGAAAAGCTTTAATTTGAGAGAGAACATCCGGCGAAGCATTGAATAGAATCCAGTCAACGTTGTTATCGCTTACCGCAATCGAGGACTGGGTGCGCGACCTGGCTTTGATCTTGCCTTTGCGCACGCCGTCGCAATTCGGGCAGTTGCAATTCCATTGCGGGAATCCGCCGCCGGCGGAGGCTCCAAGGACACGGATTTTCATATTTTAGTATTTACTCTCGGCGCATGCGCCTGCGGCGCACCCGCTTTTTCTTAAGGAAACTCAGATTATAAGGAAACGCTGCGAGTTAGGCGCGGGTAAACTGGGACCGCGTCGCCGCCGCCCCGGGTGCGGCGGGAATTATCGATTGGCGATGTACATCGTCACTTCGAAACCGAAGCGCATATCGCTGTACTCAGGTTTGCTCCATTGCATGGTCGTCTCCTAAAGTGTTTAAAGCTGCCAGGCCGTTGACCTGGCCGAATCCCGAGGCTAAGGAACCTCTGATTAAGTCCTCCACGGATTGCGTTGCTGGCAAAATGCGGAGGGATGTGAGGCGCGCGACGAAGGTCGTAGCCCGGACTACGATGCCGAGGAGGGCCCGCGTAGCGTCGCACCTGCGAAGCTGTGCAGCGGAGCGGGCCAGCGCTCGCCTTCGCGGTCGCACGTACCGAGGCTTCACGCTCCGGCGAGCACGACGCAGACGCCGCATTTTGCCGCAACCCGGAGGGAAGGCTGCCGCGACACGGTAAGCGAAGCTTGGGGTGCGGGAGCGGCAGCATTAGCGCCCCGTTTAACGCTGTCTCTTGCGGCAGCTCGCGCCCCTTCCCGCTCCACGCTGCGCGAGTCCGAGTCCGGGGCGCCTTTCCGGGCGGTCTGCTTTGTCGCTCGGCTTGCCAAGGGAAATGGCCATTGGCCGCACCTCGCTTCGTGCATCCCCTCCCGGAAAGCCGCCGTCGCAACCGCGTGGGACTTAATCAGAGGTTCCCTAACTCATCCCAAGATTCCAAGGCTATTTTGGGCCTGCTGCGACTTGTTTTACATCGGAAAAATCACCAATCGCTGCTCATGATTTTCATGAGTTTGAGGGGGCTGAATTGCGTAAGCGCGCGGTTTGCACTAACCTTGCAGTATCCCCCGATTTTGGCCTAAGCAGTCCAGTGATTAACTCGTATTTCCAAGTTGAATGGTACAGGCAGCCGCGCGTCGTCGCGGCCTTGGTTTTTTCGCTGCTGCTGCACGGCATGCTGGTGGCGCTGGCGCCGGGGTGGCGCATACATCATTCGCAACCCCAGGTCGTGCTGAGTGTCGAGTTGCCCGCGATTGCCAGCCCGGAACCCGCCCAGGCGGTCCCGCAACCAAAGCCACAGGCGCGAGAAAAACCTCCGCCGCACCCTGTTGCAGTCGAACGTTCGTCAAGCGAATTCGTGGTGCCCAAGACGCCGGAAACCCCCAAGGAACTGCCACAACCGGCGGCGCCGGTGAAGGAAACATCGGGCGAAGGCAAGTCTGCCGCTCTAGAGCCGGCGAAGCCTGCGGTTAGCGAGAAAACCAACCCCGTTCCAGAAAGCGTGTGGCTGGACGGTTACGGCAGAACGCTTTCCACGCTGATCTCCCGTTATCAGCGCTACCCGCATGTAGCCTTGCTGCGCGGCTGGCAAGGCACGACGCAATTGCAGCTTATCCTTTCCGGGAGCGGCAAAATGCTGAACGCCGCCGTGTTGCGTTCGAGTGGTTTTGAAGTGCTCGACAACCAGGCGCTGGAGATGGTGCAGCAGGCCGCCCCCTTCCCGCAGCCGCCGGAAGCGCTGCGCGGGCGTAATGTGACAGTAACGGTGCCGATCGTCTTCAAGCTCAACGACTGAGCGCTTGTTGCTGTTAAAAAAAATAATCTGCCGTGCTTTTTACTCATTGCTTCTTGCTTTAGGACTGTTGCCGGCAGCGCAGGCGCATGAACTTACGCTCAAGCAAGTCGCACCGGATGTTTATGCTTTTATCGGCGAAACCCAGGCGCTCACCCCGGAAAATCGCGGCAATATCCTCAATAGCGGCTTTATCGTCGGCGACGACGGGGTGATTGTGATCGATCCGGGGCCGAACCGGGAGCACGCGGAGCGGATGCTGTCGGCTATCGGCAAAATTACCGCAAAACCGGTCAAGCTGGTGATTGACACGCATCCCCATCCCGAGAACGTTCTGGGTAACGATGTGTTTGCGAAGCAGGGCGCGCCGATTCTCGCGCACAGCGAAACGCTAAAGGCGATGCGCGAGCGCTGCGAGAAGTGCCGCGAAAACGTGTTGAAGGCCTTGGGAAAAGAAATCATGGCCGGCACTGAAATCGCCTTGCCGAGACTCACCGTGGACCAGAGCAGCGACATGACGGTGGCGGGGCGCGGCTTGCGCCTGCTGTTTTACGGCTGGGGGCATACCGAAGGCGATCTTGCCGTGCTCGACCGCAAATCCGGCGTGCTCTTCAGCGGCGGTTTGGTTTCGCTCGACTGCATTCCGGTGTTAAGCCAGGCGAAAATCCGCGGCTGGATTCTTGCCCTCGAGCAATTGCGCAACGAACCCTTCAACAAACTGGTGCCGGGAAACGGTCCGGTTTCCAAACCGCAACGAGTGCAGGAGACGCTGGATTATCTGCAAAGCCTGCTCCTGCTGGTGGAGAAGCAATACAATGCCGGCATGAGTGTGCTCGATCTTTTGAAGCAATCCGATTTGCCTGAGTACAGAGGCTGGGCGTTATACGCCGAACAGCACCCGTTGAATGTGCAGCACGTGTATAGCGAGCTGGAAAAAGAAGAATTGGAGAAATGAGCGTTTCTCTCTATCCGGAAATTGAGCCGTATGCCCAAGGCTTGCTGGAGGTTTCCGGCGGACACCGCATTTATTATGAAGAGTGCGGCAATCGTAACGGGGTGCCGGCGGTATTTCTGCACGGCGGACCGGGAAGCCAATGCAATTCCGGTCATCGGCGCTTCTTCGATCCCGAGCATTACCGCATTATTCTGTTCGATCAGCGCGGCTGCGGGAAAAGTCTCCCGTTTGGCGAGATTCGCGGCAATACCACCGCGCATCTGATTGCGGACATGGAGCAGTTGCGCGCGACGCTCAAAATCGAGCGCTGGCTTTTGTTTGGCGGCTCGTGGGGTTCGACGCTGGCGCTGGCCTGCGCGCAGCAGCATCCACAGGCGGTTCTCGGTTTGATCCTGCGCGGCATTTTTCTCTGTAGTGAAGAGGAGCTCGACTGGTATTTTTACGGGCTCAAGCAGTTTGCGCCGGAAGCATGGGAGCGCTTCTCCAGCTGGGTACCAAAACAGCGGCGAAATGAACTGTTGCAGTACTACCATGGAGCCATTCATCAGGCCGATCCGGGTTCCGCACTCGCGGCGGCAAAAGCCTGGAGCAATTACGAAGCTGAACTCATGATGCTGGGCGAGTTGCAGCAGGAAGCGAAGCCCCCGTTGCCGGAGGAGGCGTTGCTGGGCCGGGTGCGGGTGCAGACCCATTATTTAATGAACCGTTGTTTTTTACACGAAAATATGTTGCTGACACATCTGCCTGCAATCCGGCATCTCCCCGCCACGATAGTCCACGGCCGTTTCGATCTGGTCTGTCCGGTACTGGCCGCTTATTCCTTGCATCGCGCCTGGCCCGAGGCGGAACTGAAAATCGTGGAGAATGCCGGCCATTCATCTTCCAGCCCGGCAATGGCTTCCATGCTGGTTGCGGCCACCGAGCGCTTCAAGGAAATTTTGGCGGGAGCGGCCGTGCGATGAGCCTGCGATTCCGCATCAATCTTCTGATTACGGTGCTGATGCTGCTTTTTATCGTGGCCACCGGCATCATTATCGTGGATGACAAGCGCAAGTCGGTAAAGGAGGAAATGGAAGGCACCACGCGTGTCACGGTGCAGTTGCTGACCACCGCGCTTTACAGCAGCCAGTTTATTCCGGGTGCCACAACGCAACGGCAAGTGTTGCTCGATTTCCTGAAAAATCTGGGGCGGGTGCGTGCCAGCGAAATCAAGCTCTATGACGGGCTGGGAAACACGGTTTACGAGTCACCTCCTTCGCGCTACAAGGCGGGCCGCTCCGCGCCTGAATGGTTTTCGCGCCTGGTTTCCCCCAAACTTGAAGTGGTGACGCTGAGGATTCAAGGTGGGCTGCTGGAGATTACCCCCAATCCCTCGCGCTCGATCCTCGATGCCTGGGACGATTTGCAAAACCTGATGTGGCTGGCGCTGATTTTCTTCGTGGTGGTGAATGTATTGGTTTTCTGGTTTATTGGCCGTTCGCTCAAGCCAGTGCAGCAAATTCTCAATGGACTGTCGCAGATGCAGAAAGGTAATTTCGACGCGCGCCTGCCGCAATTTGCGCTGCCCGAACTTGCTTCCATCAGCCAAACTTTCAACCGCATGGCAGGCGTGCTGCAGGAGAGCGTGGCGGAGAATCGCCGTCTTGCGCTGATAGTCAAACAATCCAGCGATGCCATCATGATTCACGATTTGCAAGGCAACATCTCCTTCTGGAATCCGGCGGCAGAGCGTTTGTTCGGCTATGCGGCGCAGGAAATCGCCGGGTGTTCCGCCACCTTGCTGACCCCGCCCGGCCGGAAAGGTGAGATCGCGGACAACCTGGAAATCGTGGCGCGCCGCGGCTTGGTTGAAAATGTGGAAACGCAAAGGCTCGCCAAGGACGGCAGGCGGGTGGATGTGTCGCTTTCCGTCGCGCCGCTGATTGATCCGCACAACGAGCAGGTGATCGGCGAAATTTGCAGCATGCGCGACATCACCGAAAAAAAGCGCGCCGAGCAGGCGGCGCGCGAACTGGAGGAGAACCGCCGGTTGACGCAACTGATTCAAAGCCACGTCGAGGAAGAACGTCGCAGCCTGGCGCGCGAACTGCACGATGAGCTGGGGCAATATGCCACCGCGATCAAGACCATCGGCGCGTCCATCGCCAATCGACTGGAGAGCGCGCCCGAAGTGCGGGCGAGCGCGCAAACCATTGTAGAGGTCGCGGCGCGCATTTACGACGCGATGCACGGCATCATCAGCCGGTTGCGCCCCAGCGCCCTGGACAATCTGGGGTTGACCGAAACTCTGCAGGATAGCGTGGCGGCGTGGCAGTCGCGGCATCCCGAAATCAATTTCAAACTGCAGTTCTCGGGGAAGCTCGATGATTTGGGAGAAACACTCAACATCACCTTTTACCGCATCGTGCAGGAATGTTTGACCAATGCGATACGGCATGCACAGGCTGCGCAGGTGGAAATCACGACGACCCGGGAGCAGGCAAATAATCAGGATTCCGTATGCCTCAGTGTGCGTGATGATGGCAGGGGAGCGGCGGCTGAAATCGCGCCGCTCGGCCACTTCGGCCTGCTCGGCATGCGCGAACGGGTGCAGGCCTTGAACGGAACCTTTGCCGTTGAAAGTGCTCCGAACAAAGGATTTTGCGTTACAGTGACCATACCGCTGCCAGGAACAAAATGATGGGCACTTCCCAGATCCAAGTCATGCTGGTTGACGATCATGCGGTCGTGCGCATGGGTTTTCGTTTGCTGCTCGAAGGTGCGCCGGACATGAAAGTTGTGGCGGAAGCAGAGAACGGCGAAGACGCCTGCCGCCTGTATCAGGATACAAAACCGGACGTGGTGGTGATGGACATTTCCATGCCCGGCATCGGCGGACTGGAAGCGGTAAACCGCATCATCGCCAGAAACCCGCAAGCGCGGATTCTGGTGCTCTCCGCCCACGAAGACATTATTCATCCGAAACGGGTGCTGAAAGCGGGCGCCTTGGGTTACCTCAGCAAGCGCAGCGCAGCGGAGGCGCTGATACAGGCCATTCGTCAAGTGGCACAGGGCAAGACTTTTCTCGAATCGAGGATTGCCCAGCAGATGGCGATGCAGCAACTATCCGGCGACAAAACCCCGGTGGATGTGCTAAGTGCACGTGAATTCGAGGTTTTCATGCTTTTGGCACAAGGCAAGGCAGTGGTGGAAATCGCCGCCACCCTGCATTTGAGCCCGCGCACCGTAGGCACACATTTATACAATATTAAACAAAAGCTTAATGCTTCAAACTCGGCGGAAATCGCGCTTATAGCAATGCGTGCCGGGTTGATTGAGGGTTAGTGGCCAAATCTAATGAAAATCATTAGGCCGAATTCAAGGTTTTCTGCCTTCCCGCGTAGACTTGAATACAGGCATACTGGCGGCGTAGGTTAAATCGTTGTACAACTTTTTTACGGAGATCACCATGGCCTGGAGCAAACCCGAATTTACCGATATGCGTTTTGGTTTCGAAGTCACGATGTACATTCTGAACCGCTAAGACGCACAAGCAATAACGAAAAAGGGCTGCTGAGTAAGCAGTCCTTTTTTATTGCCCTGACTGTCCCCTCTTTTAAGATCTATTTAATCCAAATCCCCCTTAAACCGTTCCCGTTTTGGCCCGCCCAATTCGTACCTCAGGCCGATGAAAAAAGCCAGCGGTGCCGCGGGTGAAAGAAACAGTTCCTTCGGCCAGTTGGCGGGGCTTACTGTCGGATCAAAGGTATTTCCGGGCCCGACAAAGGCGTTGGCCCCAAGCTGCCCGAAAGTGAAGTACTTTCTGTCAAACAAGTTATTGACCTTGGCGAACAACTTCCAGCGCCCGGAGATTCTGTAACGGGCGTCCAGGTTCACTCTGGCATAGCCCGGCACTTGGCCGTGTATATCTTGGTTGTTCTCGTCGCTCCGTGCAAACTGGCTGGAAGCCAGCAGGAGGTTTGCGCCGACTGAAAATGCTTCAGTGAACTCATACTCACCCCTAAATTTGAAATTGTGGCGCGGAATACCCGGAATCCGGTTCCCCGCCGATACTAAAATGGAACCTGTGCTGTCGGTGCTGGAATTATTCGGGCTGAACTCGGAGAAGGGTGTTTGAAAAGTTGCATTGATCAACGTATAGTTCGTGTGGAAGCTGAACTTGTTAAATTGCCCGTGGAGGCCAAGCTCTATGCCCTGGCGGCGGGTTTCGCCGACGTTTTGGAAAAAGCCTGCACTGGTTGCAAACCCGCCGCTGCTTACAAACTGAATATCGTCCTGCGACTTGGTTCGAAACAAGGCGGCGCTCCAGGCCAAGTGCTGCCACTGGCCGCGCAAGCCAGCTTCCCAGGTTTTAGCCACGACCTGTTTGAGCGGCGGATCGGATAAGAATGCGTTGGGCAACGAACAGGGGACGCTTGGATTCGAACAAGTCAGTTCCACGGGCGTGGGCGCACGTGTGCCCTCGTTATAGCTCCCATAGAGCGTGAGCGTCTTGACGGGGTTATAAGCCAGGCCAGCCGCCGGATTGAAGCGGGTAAATTGATTATTCCCGTTCAAGGCAGTGCCCAGCTGGTCTTGCAGTTTGACTTGCGCAATGTTGTATCTGCCGGACGCGGTAAAGTGCAGTTTCTCGGTCAAGGAAAAAGTGTCGGTCGCATACAGCCCATAATAGGTATTGAAACCCTTGACGTCGGTGAATAGCGCGAACGGGCTGGTGCCGATGGTGTCACGATCCGCCGTCACGGTTGCTTCCTGGCTCGTTTGGGTGAACTCGGTACTCCCGTGGTCAATGCTGGCGCCCGCGGTAAACTGGTTCTTGCGATTTAGCAGACCCCCGAGAAGCGTCAGCTGTATCGCACCGCCATAGCCTATCTGGTCGTTATCGCTGATGACATTGGACGCCGGCATATTGCCCGGCCCCACCGGCATCGTATTATCAAAGTCGCTACTAATGTTGCTGTTAAAGGCTAAGGTTTTGCTTTCTCGGTAATAAACGTTTGAAGCAAGAAGAACCGTATCGCTGAAGAAGTGGCTGCCTTTCAGGTTTAAAAAGACGAGTCTATTATCATTAAAATCCGGAAAGGTAAAAGCTTGGGCCGGATTGTCGAGAAAGCTTACGGGTAACGGTTGTGTGCCGAAAAGCTTGTTTTTTGCTGCCGTAAAACTCAAATCCAAATCGGTTTTCTCGTCTTGCCAGCCGAATTTGGAGAAGAGCTGGTTTACGTCGCTATTGGAATGTTCGCGAAAGCCGTTCTCTCTGAACACGTTGGCCGTGACGAAATAATCGGCGTTTTTGCCATGCCCGCCGGCTTCAAACTCGACGGCTCCGCGCCCGAAAGAACCGCCATAACTCTGAATTGCAAACCCAGGGTACTCGAAACCGCTCTTGGTATGGATCGCCAGCGCCCCGCCTAAAGTATTCAAGCCGAACAGCGGGTTTGATCCCGGGATGAGGTTAATGCTGGAGATGGCCGACTGCGGAATGAGGTCCCAGTTGACCAAATCGCCGAACGGTTCATTGACCCGCACGCCGTCCTGGAAAACCGATATGCCTTGGGGTGTGCCGAGTAGCGGTGAAGCAGTGAAACCACGGAAATTGACGTTCAGCTGGAATGGATTCACCAGCGTGTCGTTGATATTAACTGAACCCAGATTAGCATTCGCGAAGTCAGACAGGTCAAGAGTCTGCTGTTTTTGGATATCCTTTCCGGTTGCCGTCTGCACATTGGCCGGCACCTGATTGAGCGGTGTCCCGAGGCCGGGTAAGGGTGTGGTGCCGATGACTTCCACTGTGGGCGCTTCCAGTTCCGTCGCGCGGTTATCCGCGAAAGCGGGCCCTCCCCAAAAAATCCAAAAAACAATCAGTGCGTTTTTTTTGAAGGTGCTGCTTTTTTTCATTCTGCTATTCCTCCCTTTTGTTATTTTGGCAGAACAATCTCGGTTGTGGCGGTTGAAAGCAGCCAGTTTGGTTGATTTCAAACACCAGCCCTGATTCATTTGTCTTCCAAGTTAGCACAAGCACCGTCTCCGGATTTCTTGACCGGACTTGCCCGAGAACCGCGCCAGGCATAAAAAAGCCGGGACTTTAAGTCCCGGCAAGAAGAGGAAGTTGGAGAACAACCATGAGCGTGCAAGACGCTTAACCGGCACGCTACTGAGATAAACGAGCAAGTCTTATGCCAGAAAGGTGCTGGAAGATGAAAAAGAGGGAAGGTTTGTTCAGAATAGGCCGTTCGCCATGAGTATGCCGAAGAGGAACAGCTTTTGCTGATGAGGCCACTAAACTGTGTGTAACCGCATGCTCTCCAAGTTCCCTCCCCTTGAAGGGGAGGGTTAGGGTGGGGATGGGTTGTCCACCGTACTCCCATCCCCCTCCTGTCCTCCCCCTTGAAGGGGGAGGAATCCGAAGCAACGCAGCTAAGCACTATTTCCGGTCGGCTCAGTAACTGACTCACCGCCGAATTAGCTGTGACCCTTCAACCCGTACTTTTCCATGCGATAGCGTAGCGTCATGCGGCTCACCCCGAGGCGGCGCGCGGATTCGGAGACGTTGCCGCCGGTGGCTTCGAGCGCGCGCTCGATCAGCAGGCGTTCCGCGGCTTCTAGTGTCAGTCCGTGCAACGGCAGGGTTTCGCTTGAAGAAGGCGGATCTTGCGGCGACAGCGCCAGATCGGAAACATGCATCACGCCGCCGCGGGAAAGCAGCACGGCGCGTTCCACCAGGTGCTTGAGCTCGCGCACGTTGCCCGGCCAGGAGTAAGCGCGCAAGGCGTTCAACGCTTCCGCGCTGAAAGAAGAATCGGGCAGGCCATAGCGGCGGCTCACTTGCAGCGCGAAATGGCGCGCCAGCAAGACCATGTCTTCACCGCGCTCGCGCAGCGGCGGCAAGCTTAACGTCACCACATTGAGCCGGTAATAGAGGTCGGCGCGAAACCGCCCTTGCGCAATCATCTCCGGTAATTTGCGGTTGGTGCCGGCGATGATGCGCGCCGGAATGTGGCGCTCGCGCACCGAGCCGAGGCGCCGCGTCTTGCGCCGCTCAATGACATTCAGCAGCTTCGCTTGCAGTTCCAGCGGCAGTTCGCCGATTTCGTCGAGAAACAGCATGCCGTCTTCCGCGGCTTCGATCAGCCCGGGGCGCGCGCCGTGCGCGTTGGTGAACGCGCCTTTTTCGTGGCCGAAGAGTTCCGCTTCTATCAGGTCGCGCGGCAGCGACGCGCAATCCACTTGAACAAAAGGGCGGGCGGAGTGCGGGCTTAAGCGGTGCAGCAGACGTGCCGCGACATCTTTGCCGCTGCCGGTTTCGCCCAGAATCAATACGGTGGGTGGCGGTTCGCCGCTTTCCCCTGCCAGTTCCGCCAGGCGCCGGATTTGCTTGCGCAAGCGCTGCATTGACGCGCTCTCGCCCAGCATCTGCACGCCTTCCACCGCGTGGCTGTCACGTGCCTGGGAATAATCGAGCCGGTTTTTGAGCCGCGAGGTTTGCAGCACTTTGTCCACTGCCAGCAGTAGCTCATCGAGGTCCACCGGTTTTTTCAGGTAATCGGCCGCGCCGAGTTTCATGGCGTGAACGGCGTCACCGATTTCGCCGTAAGCGGTGAGCACTATCACGGCGGGCGACTTGTTTTCATCAGCGGAGCGGATTTCAGCAAGCAAATCGAGGCCATTGCCGTCGGGCAGCCGCAAATCCAGCAGCACCAGTTCGGGAAGCGCGTTCCGGGCAAGCTCACGACCTTCAGCCAGTGTGAAGGAGAGCATGCATTCGTAACCGGCTTTCTCCAGGCTTTTTTTCACCGCCCGGCCAAACAGGGTTTCATCCTCGATGAGCAAAATCCTGGGCAGCCCCTGGGCTTCCTTGGGAGGAGCGGTCGCAGCCAGTGCTTTTTCGGCCATCAGTCTTCCTCTACTTTGGGCAGAACGATCCGTACTGCGGTACCATGCGGATTGGTAGCTTCATACTCGATTTTACCGCCATGTGCTTCGCACACCTTCATCGCAAACGGTATGCCCAATCCGGTACCGTAACGCTTGGTTGAGGGACCGGGACTCAAATCACGGGCTTCCGGGGTGAACGGCATGCCGGAGCCCTGATCGGCAATCGTAAGCACGATTTGCTCTCCCGTTTGGTCAAGGCGAAGATCGAGCGTGCCTCGTTGCGGCGAAGCGTCCGCCGCGTTCAGCAGCAATCCATGCAGTGCCTGTTCCATGAGCTGTATATCCAGCGCAATTTCAATTTCCTGGTTCCAGCCCTGACGTTCCACCCGGATTTCCTTTTCCGCCAGGCGGGAATTGAGTATTTCCAGCACATTGTCCACCAGTCTGGGCAGTTTGCAAGGCAAGCGCCGAGCTTGCAACGGGTGCAGATAGGAAAGCAAGGAGTGCGTCCAGCGCTCCAGCCGGTCGGCCGTGTTGATGATGCCGGCCAGGCCTTCGCGCAACTCGGTGGGAAGATTCGGATCGTTGATGATCTGGGCGGTGGCGCGGATGCTGGCCAGGGGATTGCGGATATTGTGCGCCATCACCGGCACCAGCGCGCCCAGAGTGGCCTGTTTTTCCGCGCGCAATAGTGACTCGCGGCTGGCGGTGAGGTCATCCGCCATTTGATTGACCGCTTCGGCGAGCGTCACCAGCTCCAGTGCTCCCCGCTCCGGAACCTTGTGAGAAAGATCGCCGTGGCTGATCAGCGAAGTGGCTTGTTGTACCGCGGATAAGGGCTGCACGATGGCGCGCTGCATGAACAGGCGTGACAGCAGCAACAACACGATGGCGAGAAAAATCGGCAGCAGGAGCAGCAAAGGCGCAAGACGGGTGAGCGTCGCCAGCCGCTTCTGCAATTCCGACTGCTGCAGCCGCAGCAGTTGATCGATGGCGCTGAACGCTTCTTCATAGCGGCCGAAACCCGCCAGCTCGAGGTCGGTATCGAAAATTTTGCGTTTTTGCTTGAGCGACATGCCGGCACGGGCGCGGGTGATGTCCGCGGCTTGTGTCTTGATGATATTGTAGGCTTCGCGCAGGCGGTTGATGGCTGCGTGCTCCTCGTTATTGGCGGCGATGCTGTCCAGTTTCAGCAAATGCTCCTCAATCCGTTTCTGATATTCCTGGTATTGCCTGGCCGCGTCGGTATCGCTTAAGAAAACCGCATCGAAGACTTCCTTTACCTGACGGTAGAGATTGCCGCGCATTTCCTGGATTTCTTCCACCATGGAATTGATGCGCAGCGATTCCCGCGACGACTCCTGCCAGTAATAGAGTGCGGCGCTGCCCAGCACGCCGCTTGCCAGCACCAGCAGGAGATAACCTAGTGCGTAAAGCAGCATCAGGTGCTTGAGTGATTTTGGCTGAGACATAAGAAATAACCGTTCGCCCCCTCGATATCCTCGGGACAGGCCTGAGTCCTTCGTCTTCGTTCCCGCTCGTCCTGAGCCCTTCGTCTTTATCCCCGTTCGTCCTGAGCTTGTCGAAGGACAACGGGGACTTCGCTCAGGACAGGCTTGTCGAAGGGCGTTCATGTCCTTCGTCTATGCTCAGGAGAGCGTTCGACAACCTTTAGTGCTGAGCTTGTCGAAGCATCACCACGAACGCCTGAAATGAGGGGATTTATTAGCTTACTTGAGTATTGAAGTGGCGGGAAAGCCTGTTAACAAATTCTTTCCCCCTTGCCCGCGCTTCGCAGAGTTTACCCTGAGCATAGTCGAATGGGCTCGTGCTCCCCGCTTATGGGGAAAAGATGAGGGAAGGGAGTAAGCGAGGGGAAGAAAACCAGGGGGCGCTGGTGCATGTAACCTCTGCGGAACACAATGTCACGCTTTCGAACCTCATTTCCTCAGGCGCCAGGTCGCAACTGTCCAAGTAAACCTGTTTTGTGCATACATGCCGCTGTTTACAAAAGAGATAGGGGAAATTGAGCCAAAGCGATGTTATTGGCATAACAGTTGCTACCGCACATTTGGCTAAGCTATAGCGCCATAAGCAGTATTTGGAAGAAATGTGTCTTTTTTACAACATCACGCTGAGTATGTCGTTTTTTTTCTTGACACCTTGGCTGCGCGTATAGGAGGATGTGTCGTCCTAAGATTTCAGATGTAGTTTTGTTTGATTAATTTTTTCCACACAGGAGGAAGCATGATAAAGCAAAAGCATAAGAAACTAAGCATGGCCGTAGTCGGCGCCTGCGCGCTGTTTGGCACTTCCGCCGCCAACGCTGTCGGACCTCTCAGGGTCGGTGACTGGGACCTGTCATTCGCCGGTGAAGTCAACGCCTTCTACATCTACAGCACCTGCACTAACGATTCAAAGACACTCGGACTCGTAGGCGGCCTTATTGCTTGCAGCAAGACGAATCACCTCAACTCTTCGCAGGTGCGCGACGGTCTTCTGCCTTCGGCCTTGGTGTTCTCCGCCAAGACCACTCAGGAAGGTTTTGACATCGGCGTGACTATAGGTATGTATCCCGGCAGCAACGCCCATGGTGCCGTCGGACCACAAGGACAGCAGTTGGGGTCTACCGATATCAATATGCGCCAGCAATTCCTGACGTTTGGCGACAAAGAGATGGGCACCTTCAAGTTTGGCCGTGATTTGGGCATCTTTGGCTCCGACGCCATCTTGAGCGACGCGACTCTGCTGAGTGTCGGTACTGCCCTTTTACCGGCCACTCCCACCAACACGACTTTGGGGCGCATCGGTTTAGGCTATATTTACGCCGACTGGATAGAGCAAATCACTTATATTTCCCCGAGTGCCAGTGGTTTGCAGGGCACGATAGGGATTTTCCAGCCTTACGCTGCAGGTCCCATAGCCGGCGGCCCCTCTGCCACTATCAGCGGTCATCAATTACCCGGTTTTCAAGGCAAGCTGACTTACGACTATGATCTGGGCGGAGTGACCGGCCGTGTTTGGACTAGTTTCTTCTATCAGCGCAATCAAGCCACCGCTGCCGACCTCGGTGGCCCCGGCAGCTTCGGTGTCACAGCGATTGCAGCCGATGCGGGTATCAAGGCCGCTATTGCCGGCTTGGATGGCGTACTGTATTACTATCAAGGCAGGGGCATAGGCACCACCGGGATACTGTTGGACGGCGTGGACCTTGGGGGCCACCGCCGCAATTCCAATGGTGGTTATGCGCAGGTGGGTTACAAGATGGGTAAGTGGAGACCCGTCGTCAGCTATGGCGGGAGCTGGCTCCATTCGACTTCGGACGCAGATGCGGCTACCGGCATAGTGGCTCGGAACCGTTCAGGAATCGTAGGGTTGTACTACAGCCTGACTAAATCGCTGACCCTGGTGGGTGAATATGCCCACACCCGGTCTAATGACCACGCGGCGCCGGGGCACCCGGCGCACGTCGATATGCAAAACGACTACTCCGTGGGCGCGATCCTGTTCTTCTAACCAGAGCTAAACTGCTATAACTCAAGCGGCGCCCACCAGGCGCCGCTTTTGTTTTTGTGCTCCGGAACTTTTGCCTGTTTTCCGCAATCAATATTGGTGCACACACTTTCTATAAATGCCCCTTCGTCTTAAATTTTCGGGCCGTTCGCCTTGAGCTAGTCGAAGGGTGAACGGATTGCAATAGGTTTAGCTTGTCAAAGGTGTTCATGTCCTTCGTCTACGCTCAGGAGAGCGTTCGACAACCTTTAGTGCTGAGCCCTTCGTCTTCGTCCCCGTTCGTCCTGAGCTTGTCGAAGGACAACGGGGACTTCGCTCAGGACAGGCTTGTCGAAGCATCACCACAAACGCAGGGCGTGCGCTTTGTTAACAAAAAAGGTTACACGATATGATTAAACTGATTTTCCTTGCCGCATTTATGGCTACTCCCGCCTTCGCGGCGCCTTTTGCCTATGTCTCGAATCAAAAAGACGGTGTTACCGTGATTGGGCTCGATACCCTCGCGCCTGTCGCGACAATCGATATTAAGGCGAAAGAGCCGCGCGGCATCGGTATTACCAGCGATGGAAAATACGTACTCACCGCCAATAAAGACAGCGGCAATATATCGGTGATAGACACGGCGACCCTAAAGGTCACGAAGCATGTAGCGATTGGCAAAAACCCCGAGTTCATCCGCGTATATGGCAATCGCGCCTATGTGAGCTATGAGCCGAGCGCCGGAGAAGGTGAGCCGGCGGGCAAACAGGGCGACAAGTCCGAGGAGAAGGAAAAGAAAATGCCTGCTGGAATCGCCGTTGTCGATCTTGACCACTGGCTTGTCATCAGAACCATGATTAGCGGGCCCGAAACCGAAGGTATCGAGTTTGCGCCTGACGGGAAGTTGATGCTGGTAACGAATGAGGGAGACAATACCATTACTGTCTACAATCTCTCGACCGGGAAGCTGGTCAAGACTATCAATACGACGATCTATGGCAACCGCCCCCGCGGCATCAAGGTATCTCCAGACGGGAAAACGTATGCCGTCACTTTGGAGTTCTCAGACAAACTCCTCCTTCTCAACCGTCAGTTAAAGGTGCTCAAGACAGTGCCGACAGGCGGTGCTCCGTACGGGCTGGCTTTCGACCGTGAGGGCAAGCGGCTTTTTGTGGCCGCCGCCCGCTCCAAGCAGCTGCAGGTATTCGACACTCAAAATTTTACGCTAATCAAGAACATTCCGGTGGGAGCCCGTTGCTGGCACTTCAGCTTTACTCCCGATGATGCCAGGATTCTGGTCGCGTGCGGCCGATCGGACAATCTTTATGTTATCGACGCGAATACCTATGAGCTGGTGAAGACTATTTCTGGACTGAATACACCTTGGGGTGTCGTGACGAATCCGAAGGCTGTCGGAAGCCTGGACCGGCCCTGACCCGACGTGGCGGGCTCTTTTTTTGTACCGAGCTGATGTGGCAGATGAATACCAATCAATCCAGATATGCGCCGTCCGCCATAGCCCTGCACTGGTTGCTTGTCGTGATGGTCTTTATCCTTTACGGTCTAGGCTGGTACATGGTGGGAATTCCCAAAGGCACTCCGCCGGTAACCTATTTTTATAACCTGCATAAATCCATCGGCCTGATTGCGGCGGTTCCCATCGTATGGCTCATTTGCTGGCGTGCAGCGCATCAGGTGCCGGCATTGCCCGCCAGCATGCCGCAGTGGCAGATCAAGGCCACCAAAACCAGTCACGTATTGTTTTATGTCTGCCTGGTGGTGATGACGCTGAGCGGTTTCATCGAGTCGAATTTCACCAAATATGGAATAAAGTTCTTTGGCTGCCAGCTGCCAATTCTGGGCTGGGAAGACAAGGCAATCTATCTGCTGTTTAACCGGATCCACGTATTCACTTCTTATCTTTTCACGGCGCTGATCGCTTTGCACGTGCTTGCAGCGCTCAAGCATCTGTTACTGGACCAGGACGGCGTCTTCCAGCGCATGCTTCCTTTCCGCTGACTCGGGAGTTACTTGCTCGAGGCGGTGGTGTGCGAGTACATGAACCCGGCGATTACTACGCAAAGCAGTACTGCCTGGAGAATCAAGCCCTGCCAGTTGGGATAAATCCCGAGCGCCGGAAGTGACGGAAAGCTTGCCGGGTCGACAGGTAATTTTCCCGCTGCTTGCAACGCAGCCACGCCTTTGCCGGAAAACACCACGGCAAGGCCTGCCACGAGCGTAGAACTTATCCCGAAAAACAATCCAATCGGCAGTTTTGTGCTGGCGCGGTAAATCATCCAAGCCAGCACGACCAGGCAGCCTGCGCCTGACGCCAATCCAAAAACCACCGCGGCCTTGCCGGTGGCGCCGGTCTGTATCCACAGCGCCTGGTAGAACAAAACGGTTTCGAATACTTCACGGTAGACGGCGAGGAATGAAACCAACGCCAAGCCCCACAGCGTGCTGCTCGAGAGCGCGCCAGCGACTTGTTCCTTGATGAAAGCGTTCCAGCGCGCGGCATAGGTTTTACGGTGCAGCCAGAAGCCGACATAAAGCAGCACCGCAGCCGAAAGCAGGGTGGTAACCCCCTCCGTGAGCTCGCGTTGCAAGCCGCTGATGCTGATAATTTTCGAAGAAATGATCCAGGTGACGATTCCGAGCAGCAGCGCGGCGATCCATCCGGCATGCAGATAGGCAAGGCCCTCGCGCTTTCCGGTTTTAAGCAGGAACGCCGCCATTCCCGCCAGCACCAAAATCGCTTCCAGCCCCTCTCGCAATATGATGATGAGGGCACTGAAGAAATTGGCACTTGCGGATTCAGCCTGGTTCTCGATACTCTCTCTTGCTTGTTCCAACAGGCGCACGAGTTCGCGGTATTGGGATTCAAGGTTTTCAACCGGCGCACCGGATTGGATGGCGCCACGGTATTTCAACATTTCTTCCTCAATCCGAGAGCGCAGACCATGATCCACGGCGTCGATATTGGCTTCGGCCAGCTCAAAGCCCTCGAGATAAGCTTTGACGGCAAGCTGATAGGCGGTTTCGCGCTTGCCGCCGCGGTATGTGTCCAGGCTTTGTTGCAGTGTTTCCCGAGCAAAAACCAGAGGCGAGGGGGGCTGCCCGCTTTCAAGAGCAGAAGGGTGGCTGCGCAAAAAAGCGAGCTGATAAAAGGCAGTGTCGCTCTCGCGCTTGGCTTCGGCAGGCGTGATATTGACTATTTTGCTCAAGTCCGAAAAGAAACGATTTCCTTCTTGCCAGAATTGCGCCCCTTTCCCTTTTTCTTCTTCGTTGGAGAAGAAGTTGCTGACATAAAACGCCAGCACCCAGCGCTCGTCCTCGCTCAATTGTTTGAAAGTCGGCATGGCGGTGCCCTTAACGCCTAAGCCGATGGTGTTATACAAAGCAAAGACGCTGCGTTGCGACTGGCGCTCGCGATCATGAAAATTACTGGGTTGCGGATTAAGCGAAGCTGCCAGCGGACCGTTACCTTGTCCTTCGGCGCCATGGCAGGCCGCACAGTTGCTGCTGTAAAGAGTGGCAGCAGCGCGCAAATCCGGGCTGCGTTTCGGCGCAGTGCTGATGTCGTAGGCCTTTATTAAGCCCCCACGGATCTGCCTGGCAAGCGCGCTCACTTGTTCGCCGTTTGCTCTTTTCTGAATCAGCCCGGCGAGTTCTCCCGCTTGCTCAATCAGTGCCATCTGCCCCGGTTTGGCTGGAAGTTTTGCAATCTGATTTTTGACCTGGCCAGAAAATTCCAGTTGTTCTGCATATTCCTTGGTGTTGATTACCTTTCCGTTTTGCACGAATTGGGGATATTCAACGCCGATATAGTCCAGAAGGTGGAGCAGGCTTTGGGCTTGTTCATCGTTGCTGATTTCCGCATTCGCTGCAGGCGCGGGGAAGAGGAGAGCAAGAACCCAGAAAACGGAAAACAGCTTGCGCATGGCGGATACCGATCGAAATGTAAACAACGTTAATGATAATTATAATCATTAATCGTGTCAAACCCGGGTAATTAGTTAAATATATGTTTATAAGTTGTATTTTAAATTGCTCTAGTTCTTTTTCTAACGTTGTTTCAATAATTATTGCAATAGTTAATAAGAATCATTATTATTAAAATCCAGCCATGGATTCCGGCTGCAGTCATTTCAAACAACGCTCTTTTATCCTGCTGCTCGCTGTTGCAGCCGGTCCCCGCAACAGCGCCCCCACATGAAACCAAGCCGACAGAAGTTGTCCCATCCGAGCCGAAGCCCGTACTGAAACCGCCGCCGAAAATCGCGCTGGCGCTGGGGGGCGGCGCGGCGCGCGGCTTTGCTCACGTCGGGGTAATCAAAACGCTCGAAGCCTCCGGCATCAGCGCCGATATCGTGGTCGGCACCAGCGCCGGCAGCCTGGTGGGCGCGCTTTACGCCGGAGGCTGCAGCGGCTTTGAATTGCAGAAAATCGCGCTAAAGGTAGATGAAACCAGCGTGGGCGACTGGATTTTTCCCGACCGCGGTTTCATCAAGGGCGAGTCGCTGCAGAACTTCGTGAACAAGGCACTCAATAACCGTCCGCTTGAAAAGCTCAATAAAACTTTTGCGGTGACCGCCACTGATCTGCGTTCCGGCGCGGCGGTGGTTTTTCGCACCGGCAACACCGGCATTGCGGTGCGCGCTTCAAGCAGCGTTCCCGGAGTGTTTCAGCCGGTGAATATCAATGGCCGGGAATATGTGGACGGCGGATTGGTGCATCCGATTCCGGTGCGAGTGGCAAAAAGCCTGGATGCGGATATCGTAATTGCGGTAGATGTGGCGAGCAAACCCAAATCCACCAAGGTGGAAGACATGATCGATATCCTTCTGCAAATCTTCAATATCATGAGCGAATCCATCAGCGCCTACGAATTGGCAGAAGCCGATGTGGTAATCCGGCCCAACGTTGCGAACATCGGTCCGGCGGATTTCGACCAAAAGCATTTCGCAATTCTGGAAGGAGAGAAAGCGGCGCAGGTGGCGATTGCCGCAATACGTGAAAAAATCAGCCAGTATGAAGCCCGCTGGCTGGAAAAGGCCGAAGCGGGACGTTAGGTTTGCTATGATTAAAACCATGACAAAGTCGCTTATGTGGATTCCCGCCGTTTTGATTTTTTGCTCGTCCTTTCCGCTCTGGGCGGAACCGCTTGAGCTGGAAGTCATTACGCTGAAGTACCGCACTGCGCAGGACGTGCTACCCATCGTGCAGCCGTTCGTGAATCAGGCGGGCGGCACGGTTACCGGTACGCAAAACCGGCTCATCGTGCGCACCACTCGCGCGAACCTTGCCGAAGTCAGGCAAATTCTCGCCAGCATTGATACGCTTCCGCGCCGGCTGATGGTGACGGTGAAGCAGGACACCGGCCTGTCAGCAATCCAGCGCTCAGCTGAATTGTCGGGCAATGCCGCAGTCGGCAAGGCGCAGGTCATCGTTCCGCCCACCGGCCGTGATGGCCGTGGGCTGATCGTTGAGAGGCAGCGAAGCGGGAATAATGTGCGCGCTCAAGTGCAAAGCAACGAGTCGCGCGAGAACGAGAATAATGTGCAGCAGCTGCAAGTGCTGGAAGGCAATGAAGCGTTCATCCGCGTGGGACAATCGGTGCCGGTGCCGCAAGAGACGATTATCCAAACGCCGCAAGGCACACAGGTTATACAAAATACGCAGTTCCGCGATGTCGCCACCGGCTTTTATGTCCGGCCGCGCGTCTCCGGCGAGCAGGTGACGCTGGAAGTCAGCCCGCAACGCGAAAGCCTTGGACCGGACGGCAGCGTCAACACCCAGAGCGTTTCCAGCGTGGTTTCCGGGAGATTGGGCGAGTGGATGGAGCTGGGCGGAATTGTCCAGAGCCGCACGCAGCAAAACTCAGGGATTGCTTCGCGCGATTCGGAGCGCAACAGCGACCAGCGCAGAATCTATATCAAAGTCGAAGAAATCCGCTGACACTGTGAATGCCGGCAAATACCAAGCCCGCTCATCTTTTCTGCTGCAAGGTTACTTCCTTTTGTAGCCGTAATACCAGCGGTTGGTGGTCTTTCCAATATTGCAAACCGTGTGGCCGGCTCCGGCGGGAATCAGGATTTCCTCGCCGATTTCGGGGCAAAAAGTTTTTCCGAGAAAAGAAAGCTCGATTTCACCTTCGGCCAGCATCAACAGCTCGTCAACGCCGTGCACGTAATCTTCCCAGATTTGGCCTGGCGGATCTATCCAAATGCCGAAACTGAAACCGCGGCGTTCCCAATCCGTTCTGATTTTGCGCTCGTCCACGACTAAGTAAAAAGTAACTCTGGTTCCTAATTTATACATCCAGACTTTTCAGTTGCCAACGTGGCTCAGGACGGATCTTGGTGGCGGCGGACCCGCACCCGTATAATCCCAACACCCAAACAGATCACGCCGGGCCAGAATGTCAGAAAGACCAGCAGTCCCGGACCAATCGGATTTGGATTGGGGTCGGGCCACAGTCCGAGCTCGGCTGCGATGATGCCGAAAAGCGGGCCCGAGCCGAAGATAAGCAGCCCAAGACCGACCAGTACAAGAGTTGAACGGATGTAATCACGCATGGCGAAGGTAAGAAGATGTCAGCCTACTACGTTACATTTATTTCGTCACGCCTAGGGGGTGCTGTGCCCAGTTCGCCACTGGCGCGGGCTTTCTTCCCATAAACCCACTCGAACAACGGCGAGGCCATGAGCGTGGTGACGATGGCCATCAAGACCATGATCGAAAAGAGTGCCGGCCGGATGATGCCTCTCTGTAGGCCGATGTTGAGAATGATCAGCTCCATCAGGCCGCGCGCGTTCATCAGGGTGCCTATGGCCAGCGCCGTACGATTGTCCTCGCCGTTGAGCCGCGCGGCGGCCCAGCAGGCCGCGCCTTTGCCCACGATCGAGGCGATCAGCACCAGGAGCGCGATCAAGAGAAGCTGAGGACTGTTCACTATGTCGAGCTGTGTGTTCAGGCCCGAAAAAGTGAAGAACAGCGGGAGCAGAAAGACCACAACGAACGGCTGGAGTTGCCGTTGCAGTTCCTTGGCAAAGAAACCGCGCGGCATCGCTGTGCCGAGCAGGAAGCCGCCGAAGACAGCGTGAATGCCGATTGCATCCGTCCCCCACGCAGCGAGCATGAGCAGCATAAGCACCACGCCGAGCAGGGTGGGGCTGACTGTCCGTTCACGTTCAGCCAGACGGCCGAGCGGCGCGAGGAGTTTGCGCCCAAATAGTGTCATGACCAACGCATAGCCGATTCCGCCTGCAATGGCTATCACCGCTACCAAGGCTCCGCCACCGAAGGTCGCGAGCACGATGGCTAGAACGCACCAGGCGGCCGCATCGTCAACAGCGCCCGCTGCCAGCGCGAGCGTGCCGAGCGTCGTACCGGTGAGACCGCGTTCGTAGATGATGCGGGCCAGCATCGGAAAAGCTGTGATGGCAATGGCCGCACCGAGGAAAAGAACCGCTTCGAACGGGCGCGCCTTATCCGAGAAAAGCCCCGGCACCTCCACCAGCCAGAGCGCCAACACCGCGCCAACGATGAACGGCACCAACATGCCCGCAAGCGATACCGAGATCGCGCTCCGCGTGCGGCTGCGGAAAAGCTCCGTCTTGAACTCCACGCCCACGAGGAACATGTAGAGCCCGATACCGAGTTGCGCAGCGACGTACAGCGTCTTGAGTGATTCAGGTGGAAACAGGAACTGCTGTGCCTCGGGCCACAACAACCCGAACAGGGAAGGCCCCATGAGCACGCCGGCAATCATCTCGCCGACGACCTGCGGCTGCCCGCAGCGGCGCGCCACCCAGCCAACGCCCCGGCAAACTGCGAGGATGAAAAATATCTGGAGAAAGAAGGCAATTGAGAGCTGGGCGGAAGTCATATCAGTGTTCAAATTTGTTGTCGCAACGTCAACGCATCCGTTCTGATTTTGTGCTCGTTCATAATTAAAATGTGATTCTGACTCCTAATGTAGTTAGTGACAGCTTAAGCAACAAACCGCTCAATTGGGCTGCACCCGGTTCGGTGGACACCCACCTAAGCTAATTGCATCTGGTTTTCGAACTCCATCGGGCTCACATATCCGAGCGTCGAATGCCGGCGCCGCGGGTTATAGAAGCGCTCAATATAATCAAATACGTCGGCCTT